>JBFILF010000353.1:0-6002 GCA_041599835.1 Pirellulaceae bacterium | reverse complement strand
TGCCGGGCGAAACACTGCAAAACGTCATTATCACTCGGCTGCCGTTCAGCGTGCCCGATCACCCATTGCTGGAAGCCCGGCTGGAGGCGATTCGCCACGCCGGCGGAAACCCGTTCATGGATTACCAGCTGCCCGAAGCGGTGCTCAAGTTCAAACAGGGTTTTGGCCGCTTGATTCGCAGCGCAACGGACGAAGGGATTGTCGTCGTCCTCGATCCGCGGATCCATCAGCGGAGTTATGGCAAAATGTTTATCTCAGCGCTGCCCGACGTGCCCGTGGTGACCGAACCGTTGCCATCGGTCGACGATTAACAGGTGATGCCTACCAGCACGAATCCCAAGCGAGTGCGTCGGTGGATCGCTCGCGCCGCGTGCCCTTTTCAAATTACATTACAAAACTGGGTAGTGTCCTATTTTTGTGTTGTTATCAGCCGGAACGCGCTAGCGTCCGGTTTAGGTGAAAAAACCGTGGGCTAGCGCCCTGCAGCTTATCGTTTCTTCGCGTGGCAACACATGGTTGAGGCACTACACAAAACTGATACATTATTTGATCGCAACGCGGGTTACAGTAACGATGGTCGCGTCAACCCTCTATGCAGCGTGAAAGGCATCTCATGGCCAAACAATGGATGATTTACGCCATCGTTTTGTGTTTCGCTGGATTCGCCGAGATCGCGCGAACGAGCGGCCAAAAAGTGTTGGTCGATAGCGGCGCGGAATTGCCTGACGCCATCGCCACCCTGCTCAATCCCGAAGAAAATCCGATCTTCGCCAAGGCGTTACACAACCTCAGCTTCTCACCCAACGGGCAATGGCTAGCCACCGGTCAGGGATCGGGGACCGTGTTGTTGTGGGACACCGACGAGTGGACGCAAGCGCATACGATTGAGGCCCATGATAACTGGGCGTTTTCCGTAGTCTTCTCCACCGATTCAACACTGCTATGGACCGGAGGCGGTGACAACACCATTAAGGCCTGGCAAATGAACCTGTTAAGCCAACCGGTGAAGACCTTGTTGAATCATGAGATGGATGTTCATGCTCTGGCTTTGTCGCCGGGCGACAAGCATCTGGTGTCGGCCGGTGATGACTTGATCCCAATCGTGTGGGATTTGAGCACCGACCAGCCGCTGCGCCGGCTGGCCAAACATCCGCGGCAGATTACCGCGGTCGCCATTGACCCCGGCGGTCAGACGATTGCGACGGCCTGCCGGGACAGCCGGGTGCGGTTGTTTGATTTCCATTCCGGCGAGATTCAATTTACGCTGGCCGGTCACGACAAAGATGTGATGAGTGTGCGGTTTTCACCCAGCGGCCAAATGATTGCGTCGGCCGGCTACGACGGAACCGTGTGTCTATGGGATGTCGACATGGGTTATCTGATTGAACGTCTTACCAATCACGAAGGCGCAGCCGTTTGTGTGGACTTTTCGCCGGACGGCAAAGAAATCGTTTCCGTCGACCACCGGCGACTGACGTTTTTAAAGAGTGACGATCTGAAAGCGGCCCAACGGTTCCTCGAACCGGAATTGGCCGAAGGCGAGCAAATGTCGTTTGTTCGCTACAGTCCCGACGGCAAGTGGCTGGCCGTTACCACCACCGAGGCGCGGATCCTGTTGATCGACGCGGCGGCCAAACAGGTCGTCCGTGAATTGGTCGATAACACGCCGCCAGGCGCGGCTGGCCGGCCCGCGCCGGTTCCCAAAACTCGGGAAGGGAAAAAACAACGCTAATCAGCAGCGCGGCCAAAACCGCCGCCGCAGCGGGTACAGCACCCGGCGGTGCCCAACCAATATTCGACGTCACAGCGGCAAGTTGATTTGATTGCCGTTTTTGTCTTTGCAATCCAGCTCGAGGTGCTCCGGGTAGACGTTTTCGTTTCCGGTGATGCGAATCGTCATGGTGCCTTCGGCCTCCAACTCGGCCAGTTCCTTGCGCTTCTGATTGTTCAAAAACGATGCGACATCGCTGTGCACGCTCAGCAAAACTTCCGAAACCTGCGGTTGCTGGACGGCCAGCATGATCATGCGGACCACCTCCAGTGACATGCTTTCACGCGTTTTCACCACGCCGCGGCCGTGGCAACAGGGGCAATCCACGTAGGCGCCTCGCTTCAGTCCGGGCCGCACTCGCTGGCGGGTCATCTCGATCAGACCGAACGGGCTGGTGCGGAGTATTTTGGTGCGGGCCCGGTCGCGTTTCATCGCATCACGGAGGGCCCGCTCCACCCCGCGGCGATGCCGCTCGCGGCGCATGTCGATAAAGTCGTTGACGATCACCCCGCCCAAATCGCGCAATCGCAATTGGCGAGAGATTTCGCGGGCCGCCGCCAGGTTTAACCGATAAGCGGTTTCATCGGCGGAGTCTTCAATTCGGAAGCTGCCGCTGTTGACGTCGATCGCCACGAGTGCCTCGGTCTGATCGATTACGATGGACCCGCCGTCGCGCAGCGGCACTTCGCGACGGTGGATTTGCGCGATTTCTTCCTCCAGCTTGTACTTGTGAAACAGCGGGTCCTTGCCGTTATACAAGTGCAACCGATTGACCTGCCGCGGCATCACGATCTTTAGAAATTCTTTGGCGCGTTCGAAAGCGCTCTCCCGGTCCACGTGAATGGCGTCGACGTCGGTGGTGACGATATCGCGAATCGTGCGAATGATCATGTCACTCTCTTCGTATATGTCGACCGGCGCTTCCTGTTTTTTGACGCGGCGCACGATGACTTTCCACAACCGCAACAGGTAGGCCAGGTCGCGCGACAATTCGCGCCGCGTGCGGCCCTGGCCGGCCGTTCGCACAATGAAGCCCAGACCCTTGGGCGGGTTCAATTCGTACAAAATATCGCGGAGCCGGTGTCGTTCCTCTTCGTCCTCGATTTTGCGCGACACGCCGACGCGGCCCAGCGCCGGCATCAACACCAGGTAGCGGCCGGGGATGCTGATATAGGTGGACATGGTGGGCCCTTTGTTGCCAATGCCCTCCTTGATGACCTGAACCAACACGTCGTCGCCGCGCTGAAACAAATCCTGGATGGGGGGCTTCAGCCGCGGCCGGCCATTTCCGTGCCGGCGTCGTCGCCGGTCGCGGCCGTTGCGCTGGTCTTCTTCGCGCTCTCGCTGTTCCAGTTCTGCCGGATCGTAGCCGCCCTGGCGGTAGTAACCCGGTTCCACGTCGCTGATGTGTAAAAACCCGTTGCGGCCGACTCCAAAATCGACGAAAGCCGCTTGAATGCTGGGTTCCAGATTAACGACCTTGCCTTTGTAGATATTGCCGACGTATCGGTCCTGGCTGGCCCGCTCGACATACAGCTCTTCGAGCCGGCCGTCCTCGAGAATCGCAATCCGGCATTCTTCCGTTTGCGATGCATTGATTAGCATTTCTTTTTTCATGACTGGCTTTTCTATGGTTGTGTTCGGTCTTGTGCGGCCGACGGGCTATCTGCTGAATGCGCGGCGCGCGGTCAGCCGCCCACTCGTTTGATTCGAACGGGATGCCTCGCACGGAGGCCGTCGGCCCCGGATTGGATAAGCGGTTGGGCTCGGTTTGGCTTCTCAGCCGCCTGCGGTGATGGTCGACCCGATTAAGCCCGCCCGGGGTCCGGATGGTTATCGGTGTTGGCGGAGTGCCGCACCAACCGGTGGAAACCGGTGGCGGATCAACATCGACCGAACAAGAACAAAAATTGAAAGGGACTGGTTGAAACACGTCCGGCCGCCGCACCACAAATGGGGCCAGGTGGCTTGGCCACTGGTCCCGCGCCGCAAGTCTTGCGGGGCTGGGCGGAATTAATGACAGCGGGTTGCGTTTCATGTTTACCACGTTTACAGGATGTTTCCTGGTTTCGCCGGAGACATCGGCACAGAGACGGATTCGTCAAGTCATGCGCCGCGTTCCAGCGGTCGCAATGCTCGCAATCAAATTTGCGGATCCTGCCTGAAGGAACAGGTGGAATCACAGTTCACGGTTGGCACCCTGGGTCGGCTCCGTATGGTTCGGTGAACCACCGAGTTGGCCGGCAGCCGGGGTGGCCGATTTTGGCCGCGTGCCGTCGGGGTTTTCTTCCGGAAAACCTGACTGAACGAGTTCGGCCAGTGCATTGAGCGCCTGGGCCGCGTCGGGGCCAGTCGCCTTGAGCTGCAACTGGGTGCCCTTGGAAGCACCGAGCGTCAGGATGGACAGCACACTTTTTCCGTCAATCCGCAAATCGTCTTTCACCACTTCGATCTGGCTGTCAAATTTCGCCGCCACTTCGGCAAACAGATACGCGGGGCGCATATGCAGGCCGAGGGCATTGGCGACCGTGACAGACCGTGATTCCGTAGGTTCAGACATGTTTGGTTGCGTGAGCGCTTGCGATCTGGAATTAGGAGACAAATTGATTGTTGTCTGCTTCCTCCAAGAGTTGTTGAATGTCTGCCGGCGTTTTTGACTGTTTCAAAAAGCGGCAAAACATTTCATCGCGCAATTGCCTGGAAATGTTTTCCAAGGCCCGCAAATGGTCGCCGGGCCGGTCCGGTGGTGAAATCAACAGAAAAAACAGCTGGACGGGTTCGCCATCCAGACTCTGAAATTCCACTCCGTCGGGGCTCACGCCCACGGTCCCGACCAGCTGGTCGACACTGGGATGTTTAGTGTGAGGCACAGCAATCCCGCGTCCGATGCCGGTGCTGCCAAGCTCTTCGCGTTTGAGGATGGCTTCGACGATGCTTTCCGCCTCGCCGCTTTTCAGTTGGCCCGAGCTAATCAACCCGTCAACCAACTCGCGAATGACCCCTTCCTTTTCGGAAGAGTTCAACTCCGCCTGTATCGCCTCAGTTTTTACAAAATCACAGAACTTCATTCAGGATTCCTCTCAATTAGGTTGATCCACGGCAAGCTGGGCAGCGGCCGAGCCTGATGTTGCTGGCTGCGTCCCCGGCACGACCATCTGCATCGTCAATCCAGATCGATCTGGCCATTGCGTTGTTGCCGGCTTGCCCGGTGATTGATCAATTTTTCCTTGTGTTTTGTCAATTGCCGTTCAATCTTGTGCACGACGCTGTCCAGCGCCGACAAAATATTGGTTGCCGATCCCGCAGCGAAAAAATCGTCGGTTTCCTCGGCAGATACTTTTAACTCCACCCGCGGATGTTCGGTGCGTTCCAGATCGACGATCACGTCAATGCCGGTCGTCCGATCAAAAAAGCGGGGAAGTCTTTCTACTTTATTCTGGATCGACTGTTGTACGTCGTCGGCCAGTTGTCCATGTTTGGCTGAAATCGAGATTTTCACCTTTTATCAAGCCCCTGAGTAATTAACAAGGCAAAAAAGATGATGAGCGTTACCCGTGGGCAGGACTCTCCAGGAGCCGCGGGAAACCAATCATCTATTCTACAGTGAGCAACAATGTGCGACAAATGCTTAACTTTAGCAATGGTTTTTGATGCATGTCATATTGAATCCTGTCTCGCGCCGTGCGGCAAGGCAAGCTTTGCACCCAAGACTCCAACCAAAACCGGCAGATGATGGCAGTCAAATACGCATTGACGACGGCCGGCAAAAAGGGGAAGCATTCGCCTGCTGGCGCTATTAATCGTCTACGCCTCCGTCGTCGGGTGGGTCCGCAGTTCCGCCGTCGTTTTCAACAGCCTCGGATTCAATCGGCGTGATATCAAGTTCCGGACGGCTCGGCGGGATGACATAGCGAATTTCCTGTTTCTCCAGTTTCCGTTTCCAGTAGTTTTTGATTTGACGTCGGCGAACGACACCGTCGGCTTCGGGTCGGTAGGAATACGTAAGACCATTGGTAATCGTCCTCAGATTATCGATCGCCAAGACCCGCAGCGCCAGCTCGGTGTCGTCGAGCAAATCGACCAGGCGGGCGTCTTTGCCCTCAATGAGTTGCTCCAGCGAATAGCCGTTGATCAACTCGTAAATCTCCGTTTGCCGGCTGCCCACGGCCGCCAACGACCTCAGCAACTGCTCTGACATTTGCGAATCGGTCGTTTGATAAAATCGCACCCC
>JBFILF010000352.1:0-6035 GCA_041599835.1 Pirellulaceae bacterium | reverse complement strand
CCATTATCGGTCAGCAAACTGGCCAACTCGTCGGCCGGCTGGTAATAGGTACGGCGTTCACGTACGACCTCGCGCAGAATCGATCGGCTAAATGTCGGCTCGGAACCGTTGGATCGCGCACCGCGCCCGCGGACGATCCAATCATCACCTTCCAGAGACAGCACCAGGGCTTCATCAAAGCCAATCAGGTTGACGGCCGCCACAGCGGCTTGCTGGTAGAAATCGTCGGCGCCTGCGGCAGCCCGCTGCACTGAGATGAGTGTTTCAAACCAGCGCGTGATTTTTTCCAATGACGGCGTTTCGTCCTCGTCAAACCCGACCGTCAGAGCGTGCTTGGGCAAATTGCCGATCGGGGCAGCGACCGTGGAAAACCTCTGGCCCGTCGTCATCGGTTCCACTTCGATCCATGTCCTGCCGATCCAAAAGCAAATGATCGACAAGTCAAATGATTTTTTTTCACCCGGCGCGATTTCCTGACCATCGGCCAAAACCACTGGATTTCGAGCGCTGAGGTTGCTCAGCACGAGAGATTGTGGGGACGTGCGCTCCAGTCGCGCATGATGTCGTGATGCGTAGTTGTCCTGCACCACAATCTTGTTAGCCACGCCTTGCCCGTTTCCTGACTCGCCACTGACTTCGGCGCTACGTCCAAATTCGAGCGGCTGGTCGTTGTATTCCGCCGAAATAGATTGGTTGTCGTTTCGCAGGTGAACGTGGAACATGTGGAAGTTAGCGGACCAAAGGCCTCGGACTCCGCCCGGGAGATCAAGAGGCAGGCAAAAATCCGCGAATGCCGGACTCCTCCCGGAGAGGTTTCATCCTTGATTATATACAGGGCGGCTGCACATCTCGGAGCAGAATCAGGCGGGCAGGCTGTTGGAAGCCCAAGCTTTAATGTCCTGCATCGCCCTGAATCTTACAATCACCGCTTTTTTGTGCTTCGGATTTGCGCCAATAATTGGCTGCCATCCAGGCGAAAAGCCGCATTATGGGGGCAGGCGTAAACACAACTTACCTCGTCCTGCGGGTGCGAAGCATCCACGCCAACGCTCTTGCATAAGTCGCAAGTCGTGGCCCGCTGGCGGATGACGGCCTTGAATTGTCCGGTTTCCGGGTCCTCGTCCTGGTCTGGTTCCCCCACCATATTGATGTTGCCATACGGGCAATTGCGGGCACACAAACCGCAACCAATACAATGGTCGTCGATCACGACCTCCAGCGAACTTTGTCGGTGAATCGCGTCGACCGGGCATCCGACCATGCAATACGGATCCCGGCAGGAACGACAGGCGCTGGCGACCAGGAATTTGTCAAATCGCAACCCTTCGCGGACCAATCGAGTGACGCCGCCGTGCGTATCCGCGCAAGCTTTCACGCACTCGTCGCAGCGGGTACAAGAATCCAAGTCCAGCACCAGTAATTTTTGGCCGTTGAACAGGCCCTGCTCAAGAAACTCTTCCAGCTGGTCGTCGCCGGTGTCGCCTGCCTTCATCTCCTGGTCCGAGGCCAGCCGCTGCCTGGATAGGCTCTGAAGCTCTTCTCGCAGCTTTTGGTACCGCAACACCAATTCCCGAAAGTGCTCGCCCCGGATCCGCACCAGTTCAACGTCGTCCAGCGCCGCGCAACTGGATGTTCGTTTGCCATCCATCCCCTCGGGAACTTCCAACTCCCGCAGATCCTCGGACGCGGACAGCAAACCGATCTCGCCAAAATAGCTGTTGGGTCCCAAGTAGGTGCGGATGCGGGGCTGGCCCAGGTAGGTTTGCGAGACTTTGACAAATCCGAGACGCACCATGTAAAAGTCATTGGATTGTTCGCCTTGGCGAAATATCGTTTGCCCCGGTTCGACGCTGACCAGTTGGACTTTGTCGCGCAGATATTCGACCGCCTCGCCGCGCTCGTGTTCGTCCAGCTTGGCAAACAGAGCCACATGTCGCATGTGGTTCATCAAGGCCCGCTCGCGGTAGACCTTGTCCAGTTGTCTACGGGCCAACGCGTTTTGCTGCAACATATACAACACATTGCGGCGGATCTCATAGATTTCACCATCGCTCCAGGCCACCACCGTGGCGGTTCGCGGGTGAAAGCTGAGGCAGGTCATTTCGCCCAGGATGATGTCTTCCGGCGTGTTGATCGCATCTGGGGGAGAACTGGGAATTTGCCGCGGCGCCGATTGGCGTTCCGGTTGACTGCGCGCGCGGCCGCGAATGCCGCGTGTCAACTGCTGCCACCAGCCGACGCTGTTGCGTCTTTCCTGGCTGACGGACGGTTCCCGGAACCAGAGTGCGAACTCGCCCTGGTTCAACAAAAACGCGGTTGCCCCGTATTCACCCAGCCAGCCCAGCACATCGCCCTTTTTGACGCGGCGTCGCACCACCGAGGCCTGGTTCCATTGCAGCCATTTGTAAGAGACGCCGCGGAATAACGGGTGTTGTTTGAGTTCTTCCGGGGAGACGGCCGAATAACCTGGCTGGGCCACTAGTTGCTGGTGCCAATGCGAGGCGATGGGACGGCGAAACGTCAACGCATCGGTGGGGCAGGACACCATGCATTCGCCACACGATACACACGTCGATTGCTCCATTTTGTTGTTCAAATCGAAACCAATTTGTGACGTGTAGCCCTTGCCGGTACGACCAATGACCAGGTTTTGTTTGATCTCATTGCAGCCGCGGATACATCGTTCGCACAATATGCACGCGTTGTGATTGACCGAGATCAGAAGAGACGATTCGTCGTGCCCGCGCTCCGGCAGATCGCTGAAACGAAATCGGTGTTGGTTGCACTGAATCTGGCTTGCCAGTTCTCGCAATTCATTGGTGCGGCCGGCGGTTTGGCCATTTCCCTCCGGCGACAGATGATCGCTGGCCAGCAGTTCGGTCAAGACTTTCACTGAGTTGCGGACGCGCTGGCTCCGCGCTTCGTCCGGTGAAGCAATCGTGTGGATGATCATGCCGGGTTTGACCGGCTGGTGGCAGGCCGGAACCAGTGTGCCGCCGGGCACCACATTGCCGTCGCGGTCGGTGCGGCAGGCTTCCACGCAACAAATCCGACATACCGCGACGGGGTGCATATGTTCGCGATGACAGAGTGTGGGGATCGGGTTGTCCTCACCACGTTGCTCAACAAAAAGTTTTTGCGCAGCATCATAGATCGTGGTGTCCCGCGGAATGGTGCGGCCATCCGCGTCACGGACCACATTGCCCTGGGAGTCGATGGTTGGTTCGGCTTTTGTGACGGTGATCTCCTGTCCGTCGATCGTCAGCGTGACATCGCGCAAATAGTCCTGTTCCGTGGCCTTGACCAGGCGGATCAGTTGGCCGTCAATGTCGCGCGAAAAGAGGCCTTCCTCTTCCCACAGTTGAGCAAGTTCATCAACGAATTCGCCGGCCATCGGATTCCCGTCAGTTTATGATTTCCCGTTCTTCACGTACGCCTCGACATCGTCACGGAAGTGATCCAGCAGGGAGCTGAACGGGCTGGGGGCGACAAATCCCAGACCGCAGATCGTGGTTAGCCGCATCGTGTCGGCCAGGTCGCGCACCAGGCCCCGCAGTCCTGAGGCACCGTTGCCATTGCCGTAGATTTCTTCGAGCGTGAATTGTCGGTCCGCGATTTTCGTCATCAGCTCCACCAGTTTTTGCGAACCGATGCGGCACGGAACACATTTGCCGCACGATTCGTTTCGATAAAACTCGGTGCACGCCAGGGCCGCGCTAACCATATCGGCCGTTTCGCCAAACATCACCATCCCGGCGCCCATCATCACCCCCATCTTCCGCGAGGCATTAATGTCCAGTTCCATGTCGAGCATGTCAAAGTGCGTCGCGCCCGCGTCGAGCGCAGCGTTTACGAAATCTTCTTTCAGGTATTCCACCGGCAGCATCCTCGGCAAAAATCCGCCGGATGGACCGCTCAACGCCACGGCCTTGAGTTCCGTCCCGTCGCGCATGCCACCGGCGTGGTCGTTGATCAACTCACGGAGTGTAATTCCGTTGGGCACTTCGTAGGCTCCCGGCCTCGCCACATCACCGCTGATCGAATAGAACCGTCGCCCCTGGTATTTGGCCCGCCCCGCAGCGGAAAACCACTTTCCTTCGTCCCGCAATGCAATCGACGGAACCCAGGCCAGCGTTTCCACGTTGTTCAACAGCGTCGGTCTGTCCCACAGTCCGTTGGTCTGTAGTTCGGGTGGTCGGTTGCGGGGTTCAGCCCGCTTGTCTTCGAGGGCTTGGATCAGAGCCGTCTGCTCGCCGCAGATGTAACCGCCGGGACTGACAAACACCTCGACGGGAAAGTTGCGATCGGTGCCGAGTACGTGTTCACCGCACACCCCCAAGCGTTCGGCCCGTGCGACTTCTTGGCGGACCGCGGCAATCTGCTCCTGAAATTCGTGGCGGATATAGATGTAGCCGCGTGTTGCATTGAGCACCAGGCCCGCCACGATCACGCCCTCGACCACCAGGTGTGGTGCGCGAAGCAGGATTTCACGGTCCTTAAACGTTCCCGGTTCACTTTCGTCGCCGTTGCACACGACATACTTCTGATCTCCTTTGGCTTTCCGCACATCGAACCACTTTTTATACGCACGGCCACCGGCGCCACCCATTCCCAGTAATCCTCCGGTAAACAATGCGGCAAAGATACGCTTGCGTTCAGGGTCGGGTTCCTGCAAAATCGGCGGTCCGAGGTTGTCCGGATCGGCCAATTGATCGAGCACCTCTTGCGGGATGTCGTTTTCGGGCGGTTCCTCCATGTCGCCCAGTTCCAGATCGAGTCCCCGCGTTTGCTGGACCATTTGCCGCACCACCGCGTAGCGCTGCGATTCGGGTTTTCCCGTGTAAGGGTCGATCTCCCAAACTTTGTGCTGATCCGGTTGCCAGTTTTTGTCCGAGTCGCCATCGGCCAGTGGTTGATCATCGTTTTTTTTGATCGCCGCTTTGATCACGTTGGCCAATTTTTCTTTGTCCAGGTCCGTGTAGACCTGTTCGTGGTCCCCGTGATCAACGTTGCTGATCATGGCCACCGGCGGCCGATCGCACCGCCCCAGGCATGAGGCGCCTTCCACCACCAACTGGTCGTCCGATCGTTTGGAAGCGGCCCGCTGCGTTTTTTCCAGCAGCTCGCAGGCGCCGCGCAAGTGGCACGACATGTCCCGGCAAATCCGCACCGTGACCCGCGGCGGTTGTTTCAGGCGGAAGTGCGGGAAAAAGCTAGCCACTTCCTGCAGCCGGTACAGTCGCGTGCCGGTCCGGGCCGAAAGCGCACGAAGTTCATTTTCCGGCAGGTAGCCGCAACGATGCTGAATCTCATGCAGGTGCTGGATGATCATCGGTTTTCACTCAAGATTTGGCGGACTTGATCGGAAATGCCAAACGCCGAGGGTTGTTTCATCAGGGCTTCTTCCAGACGTCTTACTCGTATTATTTCATTTTGGGGCGGGGACGAACGGGCATCGAGCGCCGCGCGAAGCGCCAAATAGAACTGTTCCACGGCATCCAGGTGGTTGACGTTTTCGTTGTACTCGATGGCCAATTTGATTTGGCCATCTGCCGTTGCTGGAGTGTTCGTCAATTGGTCGATCAACTGGTCGAGTTCCGAAATGACTTCGGCCGCCAGCAACTGAATGGTTTGCGGATCGGGGGCCGGCGCCGCCATGGCGGTTCTGAGTTTGTGAAAAGAATTTGTTCGTTGGACTCGGTCTGCCGGAAAATACCACGATCCCCAATCCCACACACCCGGTTTGGGCGGGGCGTGTTTTCCGATCTCGAAACCGGTAGAAATCGGCAGGTGACACGAGTCGCAGCGGTATTCGGCAAATTCGGGCCAGGGTTGCGGCTGGGTAGCTGCCCCGGAATCCACCACCACCGAATCCTCCTCTGCCGAAGGGAGAGCCAGTTGGCTTCGTTTACGGAGCAGGGTCACGGCGGCCTTGGCGGAAATCAATTGGCCCAGCGCCCAGGCCAGCTTTGGTTCGTAGAATTCATTCTCCACATTCCAATGAGCTTGTTTGCGCAGCTGCTTCATATAAGCGT
>JBFILF010000351.1:0-6055 GCA_041599835.1 Pirellulaceae bacterium | reverse complement strand
GGAAAAGATTCGCCCCGGTGGGCGAAGCTTGGGTGAGAGCATACTTAACCGAGGCAAAGCGCGAATAGCGACACCGACGCCCCAGCGAGCAAGGACACGTTAAGTCAGTGAATGATAACGGATGTCCAAAATTTTGAATTGCATGGTCCCTTTGGGGACATCAATCGCCACAGCTTCGCCGACTTTTTTGCCCAACAATCCTTGGCCGATTGGGCTGGTGATCAGGTACCGGCCCTTGTCGTAGTCTTCTTCGCCGGCGCCGACCAGCGTGATTTCTTCTTGTTCGTCCAGATCGAGATCAAGCACGGTGACTGTCGCGCCCAAAGCGACTTCATCCTTGGGCAGTTTGGATGTATCCACGATGGAAGCCTTGGCCAGTTTTGACTTCAGGTTGTCAATTTTGGCCTGCAGCATCCCCTGTGCTTCGCGCTGTCCGTGGTATTCCGCGTTTTCACGAAGATCGCCTTCAGCCCGGGCTGCCGCAATTTTTTCCACGATCGCCGGCATCTCGTCTGTTTCCAATTTTTGGATTTGCGCTTTGATTTTGTTGTAGCCTTCCTGGGTCATCGGGATGCGGTCGATCACAACGGTTCTCCAACAGTGGAAATTCAAGGCAAAAAAAAATCACGACCTGCTGGAAAGCCGATCGCAATGGTGAATAGTCAATTTTGTGCAAAACCAAAAGGGTTGTAAAGGCGAATCTGGACGCTGCCAGCGGCACTTAGACGGCGGCGTTTTCAGAGAAATACAACAGACTACCGCAGCTTTTGCAGAAAACTGGATTAGAAAGCCGCAGCTGGTTAATCACTTGAGGCGACAGCATGGTGTAGCAATTGCCACAGGTGTTTTCGTCCACGGTGGCCAAGGCGGATTCACCGACCGATTCCACCATCCGCTGATATTCGTGTTTGATGTCCGCGGGAAGTTTCGATTCCGTTTGTTTCAACTCCGTTTGCACGCGATCCAGATCGGCGTCCACCAGCGTCAGTTCGCGCTCGACTTTATCTTTCACTGCGGTCGATTCGATCTTAAGTTTGCCGACATTATTGGACTGCTCTTCAATTTGAGCTTCGATTTCATCGATCCGCTCCAGCAACTCCAGGATTTCATCCGACAACACGTTATTGGCTTGCTGATCGGCGGCGATCTGTTCTTTGAGCAATTGATATTCGCGATTGGACTCGCTGGAATTCAACTTGCCTTTCAAGTTTTCAATTTTGTCTTCACGTTCTTTAAGCTGCAATTGTTTTTCGTCAACGCTCATGCGAGTTTTCCTCAGCAGCTGTTTGGATTCGTCCAGTTTTGTCTGATAGTCCGTTTCAGCTGCCTCGGCAATTTTCATCCGTCTCGGTCCGCTTTGGCGCCGCTCGCGGAGATCCGTAAGCTGGCGCAAAATGCGGTGCAGGGTCCTGAGCAATTCCATATCAATCTGAACAGCCATGCCCGAATCCACTGTGCGCGATAAAAGAAAAACCGCCAACCTGGCCAGAGGTTGACGGTTGATATTCTAATCCAATTGGCGCGGTGTGAATACAGTCCTAGGCCTCCCGCCGGCCGGCGGGGAGCCCGACTGGGAGCCCGACTGCCGGCGCGTTTTAATTCGCCATCATGCCGCTCACGAAACCTTCAAGTTGCTGGCTGCGCACTGGATGCTGCAGTTTGCGAACCGCTTTCGCTTCAATCTGGCGAACCCGCTCGCGGGTCACTCGGAAGATCCGGCCCACCTCCTCTAACGTGTAGGTGTAACCGTCACCCAGCCCATAACGCAGGCGGATAATTTCGCGTTCGCGATAGGTAAGTGTTTTCAGCAAGTCTTCAATTTTGTTGCGAAGAATTCCATTATTGGCTTGACGCACCGGACTTTCAGTCGCGTTGTCCTCGATGAACTCGCCAAAGCTGCAATCTTCGCCTTCGCCAACCGGTCGATCGAGACTGACTGGATGCCGGCCGATGTCCATCACTCGCCGCACTTCATCCACGCACATGTTTGCCCGCCTTGCGATTTCTTCCATGGACGGCGGTCGCTTGGTCTCTTGTTGCAAGCGTTTTTCCACCATCCGCAGCCGGGACAGCACATCGATCATATGCACGGGGATGCGAATCGTTCGCGCCTGGTCGGCAATGGCCCGGGTAATCGCCTGGCGAATCCACCAGGTTGCGTAGGTTGAAAATTTGAAACCGCGGCGGTACTCGTACTTGTCGACAGCCCTCATCAAGCCGGTGTTACCTTCCTGAATCAGGTCTAAAAAACTCATGCCGCGGTTGCGGTATTTTTTGGCAATCGACACAACCAAACGCAAGTTGCTGCTTGACAAATCTCGCTTGGCGGCTTCGAACTCTTCGTGAAATTGCTGGCTGGCCTCATACCGCTGCCGCATCCCACGAGGGCTTTCCTGCGTTTCCACCATCAAGTTCATCAGTTCACGCTTGAGGTTCTGGGACAAACGGGTCTGTCGCGGGTCATCGCCGACCTGTTCGAGCTTTTTCTTAATCCATTGCATGCGATCGGCGAACTTTTTCATTTCGCAAATCATCGGCACGACGCGCCGCGACCGCAGACTCAACTCCTCGACCAGCTGCAACAACTTGGCCCGACAACTGATGAACCGTTTTCGCGCCTGTCGTTTGGCCTCGGGACTAGTGGATTTGCGAACCTGCAATTCAAAATCCTCACGGCTTTGTGCAAGCAGATGGTCGATGGTGCGGAAGTGGTGCGGCATCCGCGCGCTGATCTGTTCTTTCGTTAATCGCTCGGTCAGCGACACCTTGATGGTACGATCGAACGGCAGTTCGCCTTGGTAAACCCGTTTTAGTGTTACGACGGTGGCGCGGAGCGAATAACCGCAGGAGAGCACGCTGCGGCGAAATCGCTTGCGGGCAATTTCAATCCGCTTGGCCAACGCGATCTCTTCTTCGCGTGTCAGCAACGGAATTTCAGCCATCTGGCTGAGATACATGCGAATCGGATCATCGCTGGGTTTCGGCAGTTTTTCGTTGAGCGAGAGAGAGGCCAGCTCGAGCTCGGCCTGCTTCAAATCTTCGACCGTGGGGCCATCCAGTTTTTCATCGGGGGGCGATTCGCAAAGTCGAATGCCGTGCCGCTCGACGGCCACCACGAGATTGTCTAATTTTTCCGGCGTATTGGCTTCGTCCGGCAGGTACTGCGTCACCTGCTCGTACGTCAGATAGCCTTGCTTTTTGCCCTGGTCAATCAGTTCCTGTAGATCGGTTTCCAAAAATTCCATTGCGGGCCTCCTGCGATTTCCTTATCGCTATGGGACACGGGGGCGATCGCGCGTGATCGGCGACGATGCCGCGATGGCGCGGCAGCGTCTGGATCGGTGATCGACGCGGCGATCAGACGGTCAAGGTGTGTTCCGTCCTTGGAAAACTAAAGGCCTTGCCGCTGCTTGGTCTTCTGGAACAGCTGCTCCAGAATCAATGATTCCTCCTGATCATCAATTTCGGGGTTGCTAAGTTGAGATCGAGCCTGTCGGTCATCTTGTCGATGCACCTCCTGTTCGAACGTGCTGATGACCACGGCCAACTGGTTGGAGTACTCCTCCTGTGTGTGTAATTGTTTTGCTTGTGATTCTTCATCCATTTGATCCAGCAAGTTTTTCAATTCCGGACTCTCAAGCTGAACCATCAAGTTGTCGTACGTTGCCTCCGAACCATCGTGCACGCACTGGCAAACCAGCTCGTAAATGTCTCGGCACGGTCCCGGTACGAACTGGTCTGGAGAAATGTTCTCAATGATCTGCGCTTTCAGCGCTGGGGCGCGCAATAGAATCTGAATCAGCTCTTTCTCGGGTGAACGCAAGCTTGCCAGCGTCGGTACCGGCCGGCTGGGTTCGGCCGTCCGCGAACGAGACTTGGCCTGAACACGCAACTCGTCCAATCGATGCCGTAGCGTCTCCAATTCCACCTGGAATCGCTGAGCCAATTGCGTCAATACCTGTTGTTGCCGCATCCGCGAGCCGCTGCTGGAGGCCATGGCCACCGGGGCCGCCGCCATGGTCCGCAAAATGTTTTCCAAGGCGCGATTGGCCCGATGCGTGTCGTGCACGACGTTGACGCCCCGCGTCTCAGCCTCGATTTTGTACTGCAAGGCGTCAACCGCATCGTTCACCAGATGGCGAAACTCATTGGCGCCGTGATCCTGCAAATAGTCAAACGGATCGCTGCCGTCGGGCAAAATCAAAATCCGCAAATCGACATCGAATTCGATAAACAATTCAAGCAGCTCGTTGGTGCGCCGCTGTCCGGCTTCATCGCCATCGAGTACTAGCGTAATCTCATTGGCAAATCGCTTGATTATCTGAATTTGCCGGGGGCCGAGCGCGGTGCCGCAAACGGCGGCGACGTTCTCGATGCCCGCCAGCCACGACCCGATCACATCCGTATACCCCTCGACGATGATCAGACGCTGGTCGCGATTCAATGAGGCTCGGGCCAGATTCAATCCAAACAGATTATCCGCTTTACTGTACAGTTTGGTTTCCGGTGAGTTAATGTACTTGGCCGGCGGCCGGTCTTGTGACGCTTCCTCGCTGGCTGCAATCTCTGGCAGAATGCGGCCGCCGAAGGCAATCGGCCGGTCCTGCAAATCAAAGATTGGGAACATGATGCGGCCACGAAACCTCTCGTACCAGCCATCGGATCGCTGATTCTTGGACACTAGCCCGCACGCCGCTAACACTTCTGGACTGAAGTTTGTGGATTTGCCGAGATCTAACAGCCACGACCATTGGTTGGGCGCAAATCCGATTTTGAATTGGTCAATGGCGGCTTGGGTAATGCCGCGCTGCTGCAAATAGATTCGTGCGCCTTCTGCCTCCGGTGATTCCCTGAGGCATTTTTGATATTGCTGCGCCGCCCAATCCATGGCTTTCAGCAATGTCGGCTTGTCGTTCGGATGTCCTTCGACCGTTTTGGGTTGGGGCCGGCTGGTCAATCGAATGCCCGCCCGCTCGGCCAGTATCTCCAAGGCTTCCCGAAAACCCACGTTTTCCCGCCGCATGACGAAACTGAACACGTCGCCATGAATGTCGCAAACCCAACACTTCCAAGTCTGCCGTGCCGGATGGACTTGGAGACTGGGCCGGTGATCGTCATGCCATGGGCAATTGGCCACGTACATGCTGCCCTGGCGGCGCAGCTGCAGATAACTGCCAACAAGGTCAACGATGTCCGTTGCCTCCTTGACTCGCTGCTTATCCTCACGCCCACTTGAAAATGACGTGGATTGCGACACCAATTGCTCCAACTAGCAGGACTGCGGGATGGTCCAAACGGTCACGCGATCACTGCCGGGCAGAGCCGTGTCGCTTCCATGCGACCGTGTCAGGGTGTCTTTGTCGCGATTTTCGAAAAAATTTGGCGACGAAAACCGTACCTTCCTTGGCACGGCGGGGCATTCTATGCCAT
Organism: Pirellulaceae bacterium; assembly: GCA_041599835.1. Taxonomy (GTDB): domain Bacteria; phylum Planctomycetota; class Planctomycetia; order Pirellulales; family Pirellulaceae; genus CAJQPP01. The sequence goes on along the minus strand of JBFILF010000351.1, from coordinate 625 downwards.
TCCGTTTTTTTCGGTCAACAGCAACTGCATCACCATTTCAACTTCATTCTATCGATGATGTCAAACCACGCCAGCACGCCAGTTTCCACCAGTATTTAACGTAAATTGCACATCGTTTGCCCCGCACAGACGTTAGAGGCTATCCACTGGTGCCGCGTGTCGGCCCGTTGGGCCTCGAACTTTTTTCAGGCTATGCGTTCCCCGACCTGACGGTCGGGGCTACCCAATGGCGCCGCTTCGCGGCTAAACGTTGAGATTGCGGAAAGTCATGTCGGCCCGTTGGGCCTCGACTATAACTCGTCCATGCGTTCCCCCGACCTGACCGTCGGGGCTACCCAATGGCGCCGCTTCGCGGCTTAGCAATGAACGCGTCCCATCAAGCGCGCCAGCCGCAAAGCGGCGATGATCAATAGCCCCGACCGTCAGGTCGGGGGCCCATGAATATAACAACGCGTTCAGGCCCGAAGGGCCGGCACAACCTCAATGATGATACGTCGAGGTTGAGCCTATCGTGTCGGCCCGTTGGGCCTCGAACATATTTCAGGCTATGCGTTCCCCGACCTGACGGTCGGGGCTACCCAATGGCGCCGCTTCGCGGCTAAACGTTGAGATTGCGGAAAGTCGT
>JBFILF010000350.1:0-6061 GCA_041599835.1 Pirellulaceae bacterium | reverse complement strand
CTCGCGCCGCCGAGAAAGCCAGCGGAGGGATTCGAACCCACGACCTGCGGTTTACAAAACCGCTGCTCTGCCAACTGAGCTACGCTGGCGGAGATGCGAAAACCAGTAAATATACCCAAACTCAGCACACCCGCAATACGAAATGACACAATTCAAAGCCAATGGTTCTGGGGAGTTAGGGCGATTCCGGCCTCGGCTCAAGCAACCACTCAGGGCAAAGCTCATTTGTCGGCCCCCAATTGGCGGCGGACGCCCTCAATCCGCCCCCCTAAGTTCCCGGTGACGGATCTCGATGGAGCAACCGCCCAAACCGCCCAAATTGCAGTCATCCCCAAGTCTCATGCAGGTTTTTGCCTCGGATTTCATTTGACCTCAAACCGCAACTCGCCAACTGGTTTTCTGGAAGCGGCCGATGAACCCAACTCCGTTTCAAATGGCTTGGCCAAACTGTTGCCGGCCAGATCCTCCAGGCGCGGATCGGCAATCAATCGATAATCGCCCGCCGGCCAGGGGTGTGCCGGGACAAATTCCCATCCCAACTCGTCGTCCAAAACTCGCGGCCGCCCAGCCACACGATTTCCCGATGCGTCCAGCACCCGCAGTGCATGGTCGAGCATGCCACGATCCAGCGGCTCGTCAAACGTCACCTCCAGCCGTTCACGAGAATCGGCTGCTGGGGCCGCCACGATCCAGCGTGCCACGGCGGGCTGCTGTCTGTCAGGGGCCGCCGTCGCAAAAGACTTTTCAAATTCTTTCCCCAGCGGCTGGCCGCGAGCATCCCGCCAGGCGGCGTCAATCACCACTCGGTATTTCGATTCAGACTTAAACGGCGGACCCAATTCCCGGTTCGGCCGCAGCTCGCGTTTGATGCGACCCGGGTCAAACAGCAAAGTAAACCGCCTGCCGTCCGGAGACCACAGCTCAGGTTGGATGCGGATAAATGGCTCCGGAATCAGGCGACCCTGATCATCCACGAAACGAATCCGATCGTAAGCTTCGCCGCGACTCATTGGTTGAGAAAACTGCAGGTACATTTTTAGGATGTTTTGGGGCACCCGATTCGCAGTCGGATACATCGCCACCAGCTGAGTGACCTCGCCGGTTGGCGATGATTCGAATGTAAAATCATGTAGGATCGGTTTGCGGCGGGACTGCGGTTCAATTCTGTCAAATGCCAATCGCGCTTTGAAAGCGACGCCCGTGCCGAACGGAAATCTTGGCGTGAAAACAAGTTGCTGATCAACGACGCTGACGGTACCCAACAGCGGCGTCTTGTTTCCCGACACAAACACCTGCAGCAATTCGTCCTGCCGGTCCTGCTCCGCCAATTGACGAATGACGTTCCATTGCTGGTCGGACCAGTTGCCGACCGTCACCGCCTGGCGCGTGGACTGGAAACGCGGTTCATCGGGCCGATGGTTTGCCGTCAACGACGCAAGCGCGGCACCAATACACGAGAACCAAATCAATGTAGCGATTACGCAAAACCACTTGACTCGCATCAACGAATCCCGATTGTGGTTTAATTGATCGCACTGCGGGACAAACCAGCAGTGGCACTTTTTTTATTTACAACTTTCGATAGCGGTTCAGCCGCGTGTTCACGGTAGCGGAACCACTCGCAAATTCAAACCGCTTTCCCCGCTCTTCATGATCACCATCGCGTGCGAATCGTTGAGCCGATCCAGTTGCACCACGGTGTTCAGTTCGTCGATGGTATCGTAGGTCTGGCCGGCTTTGCCGCCGCCGCGAATGTGACTGGTGATGCCGTCCGGCCGATCAATTCCTTCGGTGGAAATCTTCATCATGCCCCGACTGGAGTTGGCCATCAAAATAAAATTTTCGCCGTCCTTCTCGTACACGAACATGTCCAGTGGTTGGTTACGGTTGCCCAGTTCGGCCACCGTGGTGCCGCGGATTTTTTCCGATTTGGCGATGTCGGACAGCGGAAACCGCACCAACGGCGTGCACGTGTACGCCGCCACGATATACGGCTCATCATCCAGCGTGATGGTCGTGAATGTGCGAACGGGCGAGTTGGTTTCGTAACGGCCGTGGGCCCCGTGATACACCTCCAAGGCGGTCCCTTCCGGTGCATCGGTAAACGGATAGCGAATCGATCGCAGATTCGACGAGAACTCTTCGTTGGACAATCCGGCAACGACGACCTGGTTGTCGATCAGCGAGATGTCGGTGATGGCCAACATGCGCTGCGGTCGCCCGCGCCGATCGGTTTGGTTTTCATCGGGCGCGTTGGGAATCTGCGCCGCCGCATGCGGGATGTTTTTTAATTCCAGTTCCGAAATCGTCCCGTCGGCGGCAACTTTCAAGATCACGGCCTGGCCGTCGGGCCCCCGACCGCGGGCGACCGACAAGTAGGGCATGCCGCTGATCGGATTGACGGCCATGTCATTGATCAGAATCTCATCTGCTTTCGTGCCCAACGCGGCGGCGATTTTGTCGTTGATCATTTCGACAGCGAAATCCTCGCCGTAATTGCCGGAGGTGCGATCACCCGTATCCAGCGCGTAAATTTTGGCCGCCATCGGATCGCCCACAAACAACACGCCGTCGGGCCCAAAGGTCATCGGTCCGGCAAACTGCAACGCGACCGACCCGCGCTGCAATATTTCAAGATGTTCCTGGGCCATGGACTGAGCCGAACTCAAACCGATCAACAATGCAACCAACGTCGCGACAATAGAACCCCTTTGCATGGCCGCTCTCCTGATTCGAATAGAAATGCCTGTCTTCCGCTGCCCATCAGGATATCGCATGCAGCAGGCCAAGGATAGTAATTTGCCGGTTCACCGGAAAAATGGAATCGGCATGGCGGCGGCAGAGCTCTGAACAAGGACTCCGGCAGGAGTGCGATTGGGCTCCGTCCAGATCCAGGCGGTATCTTGAATTTTTATTTTCGTCTCACACTCTGGCAGCCAACCCGTTAGCGCATAGAAAAAAGCTGGCCACGCGGGCCAGCTTTTCATAATTGTTTGAGCGATCAGGTCAGAATTACTCCTCACTGAACTCGATTTTTTCGTCTTTGGCAGCGGCCCGCAACTTGTTCAGCGCGCGGGCTTCGATCTGCCGGATGCGTTCCTTGGTCACGCCCAGCTCGGCGCCGACTTCTTTCAGCGTTAGCGGTTCCTGGCTGTAATCCAAACCGAACCGGCTGACGATGATCTTCTGCTCGCGATCGTCCAGGGCTTCCAGGATGCGTCCCACCTGCTGCAGCCGCGATTTCTGGGCGGCTTCGATCGAGTAGCGATCGGTGCGGTCGTCTTCGGTCGCCAGGAACATCTCCTCGGCGGTGGGGCGGAACCGGTCGCGCTGCTTGTACTCGTCGGGGATCGTGCGGGCGTAGTTCTTCATGATTGCCCAACTGGCATACGTGCTGAACTTGTTGCCGCGGGTGTAGTCGAACTTCTCGACGGCCCGAATCAACGACATGTTGCCGTCGCTAACCAGCAGGAAGAAATCTTCGTTGGCCGACACATGCCGCTTGGCAATCGACACGACCAGCCGCAAATTGGCCTGCACGATGTGGTTTTTCACCTTGACCGCTTCTTCGTACAGCCGTTCGATTTCGTCCATCTCGGAGGCTTTGGCCCGCGTTGGATCCATCTGATCGCGCAGTTTACTGGCACGGTACTTGAGAAAGTTGAACTTGCGGAACAAGTGCGCTTCCTGTTCGCGCGTCAGCAAGGGCGTCTCGTACAACGAGGCCAGGTAGCGGGGCAACCCTGCCGGCGGCTTGACGCGGCGCGGGGTGTGTTCCGGTTCGGGCAGCGGCGTGAGAATCTTTTTGTCGGCGGCTTTGCGATGAAACTCCGGGCTGTCCATGAAATCCATGGGCAGTTCCAAAATCGCTCGCGCCCGCATTTCGTTGACGACGCGATACACGGTCGTCTTGGTGCGGCAATACCGCCGCGCGATGCCTTCGACGCTTTTGCCCGACAAGTAATCGGCGTACATCCGCTCTTTCATTTCCAAATTGAGCGGTCCGGTCTGGTCCGGAAAAATGGCCAGCTCGGGATTGCGTTCGTCAAATTGCTTGATCGTGTAGCGAATTGTCTCGACGCTGCGTTTCATCTGCTCGGCGATCCGCCGGGCGACTTCGGCCGGGCAACCGCCCCCCCGCGCCATACGGCGCGCGCGATCAATGATGTCTTCGCGATCCGCATCGGTCAGCTGGCTGAATCGCTCGCCTCGCTTGACTTTCTCGCGGTTGTCTTTGACGAAGTGATCAACGCTGGAGTGCAGGAACCCGACTCGTTTGCGACCGCCGTCGAAAATGATCTTGCGACTCACCAGGCCCTGTTGACGCCATCGCGAAATCGTCTTGGTCGAGACGTTGAACATCTTGCTCAGCTGGTCCACCGTGTGAACGGGCTGGCCCAATTCTTCGGCCCGGATATTGGCCGACTCGCTCAAATCCTCGATCAGACAGTGCAAATCGTGCCGCACCTGGTCGCCATCCATCGGCACGATAGGCGCGTGCTCAGGCCGGTATCCGGTGATGCGATAGCACAGATACTCGTAGCTGTACGTCTTGTCGCTGTCGATTTCTCGCAACAGCTTTTCGCAGCGTTCCAGCTGCTCGATTTTCTTTTCGCGCGGCGCAAAGCGAACCTGCTGGTCTCGCAGCTGGCGAATTAACGTGCTGTGGTAGTCCGAGTGCATAAACTTGTTACCTCTTCTTCACTCGCGCGGCGGTGTTCCCTGCAACCGCGACGGGGGCTATTTATCAGACGATTGCCCGACCGCGTAAGTTTCGTTTTTCCTAAAGTGGCTGCCTGCCACTGACTCTGTTCCGGTTAATCCGGGAAATCATCCCGAGATTTGAGTATCCGTTCTCGAGTTTTTCGTCCGCTACACAGATACGAACGCCGCTGGTCTCAAGTTCAAGCCCTTTTGGGGGGAGCGTTTTTTAGGCCGTTAGCTGTTCCATCTGAATTCTAACCGATTCTTTGGCTAAGAACCGATTTTTCACCCTCAAGTTCGCCGCAAATCCCGGTCCAAAACCGGTTTTTGCCTTAACTTATTGCGAAATAAAGGGTTTTAAGGGGCAGATCTTACCCCTTGGTGCCGCGGCAAACCTTCTCTCTTCGGCACATGCCGCGGGCGTGTCTGTATGTGTTTCTGCTTTCGACGAGGTTTGTTGACAGGGAGTTTTGCGATCAGCCGATGAATGCGGAGTACGGCTTGTCGCACCTAATTCGCTGACACCCCATCGATATTGGAAAAAATATGAAAAAAATCCGAAATATTACGTTTATTTTTGCGGCGCTGATGGCTCCCGCCATGGGCCTGCACGCCGAGGATGTCACCATCGATTTGCGCCCTGCCACATCGACCGCGGAGATTTACCGCATCACCTCCCAATTGGAGGGTACCGGGACGGTTATCCCCAACGGGACGCAGTCACTCAAACTGAGCTTGAAGGCCGATTTTCAATACGACGAACGGATCATTGCCCGGAAAAAGTCGCTCAAATCGATTCGCGATTACCAACTGGCCCGAGCCGAAATCCGCTTGGGTAACGGCTCGATGGTCAATCGATTGGACGACGAACACCGGGTGATCCTTTCACAAATTTCGCCGCAAAATTCGGGCCAAAACCCATCCAGCGACGTGCTCATTGCTTCCGTTCAAGGCCAGTTGACGCAGAACGAATTTGACTTGATCAACACACCCGCCAACACGCTGATCGCCGCCCAGTTGTTAACGAAAAATCAAGTGGAAATCGGCCAGAGCTGGCGACCCAACAATCGGCAATTGGCGCTGTGGCTCAACATCGATTCGATCCAAGAAAACGACGTCCGATTAAAGCTGGAAGCGATCGACGACAAAATCGCCGAAATTTTTATTAATGGTGATCTGGTGGGGTCGATCGACGGTGCCAAAACCGAGATTTCCCTTCGCGGGAAGGCTCGATTTGATACGCAGCGCGGTCAAATTCGCGACATGTTGATCACGATTAACCAGCAGCGCGATATCGGATTGTTATCACCCGGCTTGGAAGCTGTTTTCAAAATCAAAACCGAGTTTCAGCCGATTG
>JBFILF010000349.1:0-6083 GCA_041599835.1 Pirellulaceae bacterium | reverse complement strand
GCAGTGCGGCTATGACAAAGCGTGACCGTGGCGTTGGCCATTTCGGGCCCCACAGGAGTTTCCTTGGCAGCCATCAGCATCGCCAGCGGTTTGCCCACGATATCGCTACGACCAATTACTACCGCATGCTTGCCGCTGATGCTGATCCCATTGCGAGCGAGGATTTGCAGGACGCCGTGCGGAGTGCAAGGCAGAAACCGCGGTCGTCCTTGCGACAGCAATCCCACGTTGTGCGGATGGAACGCGTCGACATCTTTTCGCGGATCGACCAAATCCAGCACCTGTACCGTGTCGACTTTTTTGGGCAACGGCAACTGTACGAGGATGCCGTTGACGGCCGGGTCCGCGTTCAATTGCTGGATCAGCTCTACCAGCTCCTGGGTCGTCGTCGAGCTGTCCAGTCGATGCAACTGGCTGCCAATCCCCACACGGCGGCAAGCTCGCTCTTTATTCCGCACGTACACACTGCTGGCCGGATCTTCGCCTACCAGCACGGCCGCCAATGTTGGTGTCGTACCCGTCGCGTCGACCAGTTCGTGCACACGCTGTTTGATTTCCTGTTGAATCTCCTGCGCCAAAGCGCGACCGTTCAACAATGCCGCTGCCAATGTACTTTCCTCGTCAGGGTGGGAGCTGAGGCAAACAATCCGTCAGGCCCAAATCGCAGGTGCGATCGCATGGCGAAGTTACAGGCCGGTGCGACTTACGGAGTTGGACTTGATTCGGCCAATCGTTTCAGCCGTCCCAGGTCGTCGTCGATGCCCCGTTGAATTCTGGATTGGACCAGGGGAGCCAGCACGCGAAAAAACTTCTTGGGCGTCGTGTACGTCAGGTAGTTGAGTGTGGTTCCGTTATTTTTGGGTTCCAGTTGATAGATGGTAATCGCGTCAAACAGTTGGCTCGTCGTGTGAACTTTGAGCATTCGCCCCGTCGTCGCCTCCATCACTTCATCGATGATCTGGATCGGCTGGCCTGCCGATTGAACCACCCGCCGTTTACGGGCCCCAGGGCGATATCCTTTGTCATCCTGAGACTCCCATTGCACCAAACCGCCAACCCATTCGGGAATTCGCTCGCCATCGGTCAAGTTATGGAATACCGTCGATTGCGGCGCATCGATTTCGATCTTTGATGCGAATTGATATTGGCGACCTCCAATCAGGTACAGGGCGCCAACAGACAACAACAACAGCAACAACAAAACGACTAGAACGCGGATAAACTGCTTCATCCTGGCGACAAATCCTTGCTAGATAAATCTTGCTAGATAAATGAGGTGCCGACGAGAAGGCCCATATCATAATTGAAACGGAACTTTTCGAAAGTGCAGATGCACCGAGCCACGCTTGGGCCGTTACCATAAACCACCGGTGAATGTCTCAAGTTGCCAAAATCCTTTCAAATTCACCATTCGTCATGATCGTCCGGTTACCATTTTGAGGGTATTCCATGTTCCGAGTTGCTATTTTCGCCGGATGTCTGGCCGGACTGGCCAGTGTTGCTGGATGGGCGCAAGCACAGACGCCACGGCCGAACATTGTCTTGATCATGGCCGACGATTTGGGATGGGGCGACGTGGGTTACAACGGAAACACGGTCATTCGCACACCGCACCTTGACCGGATGGCCGCCGAGGGCGCCCGGTTCGACCGTTTTTACGCCGCCGCACCAGTGTGCAGCCCCACCCGCGCGTCGTGCCTGACGGGTCGTCACCCGTTTCGGTCTGGGGTGTTCGGGGCCAATACCGGGATGTTGCGAGCGGAGGAAGTGACCATCGCGGAAGTGCTCAAGGCCGAAGGATACGCCACCGGTCATTTCGGCAAATGGCACCTCGGGACATTTACTTCGACAATGCGCGACAGCAATCGAGGTGGCCCGGACAACCCGCAACTCGTCAATCCTCCAACGCGGCATGGATTTGACACCTATTTTTCGACCGAAGCCAAAGTGCCAACCTGGGACCCCATGAAACGGCCGGCTCGGTTCGACGAGAGTCTGGGCGAAAGTCGGCGGTTTGGTTGGCGCGCGTTGCAGGCCAGCCAACCTGCCGAGGTTTATGGCACCAGTTACTGGTCGCCCGATGGACGGGTGTCAGATGATCTGGAAGGCTGCGACTCGCGGCTGATTATGGATCACGCCGTGGAATTTATTCGCGATGCGCGGGACTCTGGCAAACCGTTTCTGGCGGTGATCTGGTTTCATGCCCCGCACCTGCCTTGCGTGGCCGGGCCCGAGTACGCCGCGATGTACGAGGATCACGATTTCAAAATGCAGCAACTCGCTGGCTGCATCACGGCGTTGGACGAACAGGTTGGGCGACTGCGAAAGACGCTTAGCGACTTGCAGATCGATCAGAACACCATGGTCTGCTTCACCAGCGACAACGGCCCGGAAAACGGAACGCCCGGATCAACGGGCGGTCTGCGGGATCGCAAGCGGAGCCTGCACGAAGGCGGCATTCGTGTGCCCGGACTGGTGGTATGGCCGGCGGTGGTGCGAAAGCCGATCATCATTACCGCACCGTGCGTCACATCCGACTATTTGCCAACGGTGCTCAATGCGCTGGGAAAAGACATCGACAAGCATCCATTGCCGCTGGATGGAGCCAGTTTGCTGCCGTTGCTGCGTGGTGAGACGAAGACGATGCGTCGGCGGATAGCGTTTGTCTCGGGGCGTCAAATGGCGCTGATGGGTCCAGCGCTGAAACTGTATGGCCGGGGTAACCAGCCGGATGCGTTGTTTGACATCACGGCCGACAAGACCGAGCGAAATGATTTGTCCGCCGCCGCAGCTAATCGGCTGTCCGCCCTGCAATCCGAATTGGATGCGTGGCTCGAGTCCTGCCGCGCCAGCTTTGAGGGAAAAGATTACGGTACACCGTGGAACGATCAACTGAATCAGACGTTCCCCAGTTGGATCAAATGAGTAATGCCCCAGGGAGTAATGAGTAATGCGCAAGGAGTAGAGGGTGTTAGCAACGACTCCCCTGATACGCAGAATACGCAAATCGACTACAACCGATCGGCCACCGCTCGAATTCAACGCTGTCAAAAAAATCTTCCAAAAAAATTCGGCCCGCGGCGAACCATTGGGGTGTTGGATCGTCTATAGGTTTGCCGTGGTGACTGGATCGACGGCAGTTTGACGAATTAACCCAAACACTTTCACCGCAGATTACAAAATTCCAATGATGGTTTTACGGCCAAGTCGAAAACTCGCAAATGGCGGCGCGATAGGCCTCGCCATGTATCGCTCAGGCGATGAATCCACGATTCAATTGCCGGCGATCGGCGTGTACCTACACGAAATCCGCCCCTTTAAATTGCGAACGTGACGCTTGGCCCACAACCCCCGCAGGCAAAAGCCCGGTGTCACGCAGACATCGGGTTTTTTTATTGGCCTGACTAAAAGGAGGATGCCCTCATCCGGTCCCGGCGCCGGGACCACCATCTCCCAGGAGGAGAAGGCCATATCGAGGTCCGGTAGCTGAGACGGTATAGCACTTGGCTGAAGACCAGGAGACGAGGATTCGAGCGCCTCCCGGACCACTTGGATAGCTGGTAGTCGATCGTATTTAGCTGTTAGTGGGCGTGATGGACGCAAAATCTAACGACTAATGTCTCATGACTAACAGCTAATTTGCGAGCCGAGGTGCAGATGGGAGCACGCGTGGTTTGGGACCACGAGGGTGTGGGTTCGACCCCCACGGGCTCGACTTTAACAAACTGGAGGCGGGAGACGGAAGACTGGAGGATCACAGGTTTAAATCCTCCAGCCGACAGTCTCAAGCCAAAAGCGCAACTCCGGTAGTTACGGGCTGGTGGCCCGGGCCCGGCTGATATCCGAGCTGTGCCAAGTTCGATTCTTGGGACTACCACTTTTGGTTAAAGATTTGAAGTTAGCGATTAGGTGTTAGCCGTTGAACGTTGACGCACGCCTTTGGCAACGAAATGCAACTTAACAAAGAGGTACCGAAAATGTTTTTGCGACAGCGATTGAAACACGGACTCGCGACTGCTTTGCGCGAGGTCGTGGTGTCAACGGTAGCACAGCAGACTTTTAATCTGCACAGTGGGGGTTCGAATCCCTCCGGCCTCATTGTTTGACCAGACCCCTATCGACACACGTTTAGCGACTAACAGCTATTAATTGGCGCGTAGCTCAGTGGTTAGCAGCGGGTGTCTTATAAGCACCAGGTCGAAGGTTCGATTCCTTCCGCGCCAACCAAACAGGCTGGAGACGAAAGATGGAGTATGGAGTGCATTCAGGTGAAACAGCCGTCCTAAACGGACTCAAACCTCCGCAGCCTCAACAACGCACTGGTCGTCTAGCGGCCAAGATTCCGCTTTCGTAATGCGGAGACGCGAGTTCGAGTCTCGCCCAGTGCTCTGCCGAGAATATCACGAATCCACGCCACGACGATCAAGCTAAACAGCTAACTTTGTTCTTTGACAATTCGGTTAGATGCCTTAATACAACAGGCGGCGACTTGACTCCATGCGAATGACCCGCGCGTTGTCACGAACACGTGCGCGCCTCGCCACTCGTCTTGAGCGCGCCATAGCCTGTTCTCTTTAGCGCCCATGATGTAGCGGTAGCCTATCGCCTTGCCGTGGCGGATGCGTGGGTTCAACTCCCACTGGGCGCTCTGGCTTCTGAGAAATCTGCTAACGACTAAACCCCGTTAAGGTCCATTGGTCCAGTCTGGAGTGGATGCCGCCCTGTCACGGCGGAGATCACCGGTTCAAATCCGGTATGGACCGCTGGTAAACATGCTGGACACGGAAACCGGGGCCGCAGCAAAACTTTTAATCTGCAGCCCTCCAGTCTCAAGCCTTCAGCCTGTGATTCTCCCTGTGCGGTACGCCATCTGGAGAGCGGCCGGTCTTAGAAACCGGTGTTTGCGAGTTCGACTCTCGCCCGCACAACTTCATACAAGCTGAAAGCTGCAAATCCCAGCAGTGCCGGCCGTCATGATTCCTCCATTCCCTTGTGTAAAGCCTCCAATTAAATGATCGGGGATCGGCTAACTGGATAGGCCGCCTGGCTTTGAATCAGGTTGTGAAGGTTCGAATCCTTCTCCCCGGACTGCCATTGAAGGACAACGAGCGAACAACTCGTGAATCGTCTGTATTTCGTTCGGGATCGGTAGCTCAGCGGCAGAGCAGGCGGCTGTTAACCGCCCACGCGTGGGTTCGAGTCCCACCCATCCCGCTTATCACAGCACAACTGGAAAAGTAGCGTTCTTTGGTACTTCGCGTTAGTCCTGGTTATTTCAATTCACCGGCGCTGTTGGGGTTGATGGTCGCCCCATCGGACTTTCGATCCGACCTTCGCGGGTTCGATTCCCGCCAGCGTCATTGCAAGACAAACGGCTGCGCACAAACGGTTTTGTAATCGTCCTTTGTGCTTCGCCCATTAAGTTTCATGTTTGCCCTGCGAGTGTGATGGTGGCATGGCTGGCTTCGAACCAGTCGGACGGGGTTCGAATCCTCGGCGGGGTACTGTGCGAGTCGTTAATCACTGTGAGGGCGTTAGTCACGAATGCTTAGCGGTTAGCATTCAATCGAACTATGACCAACTCGGAAGTCATCCGGCTGGATGAGGAGCTTGTTTTGAAAACAGGTGGCGCAATTTGGCGTTTGTGGGTTCGAGTCCCGCGGCTTCCGCTGAATCCAGGCTACCGGCTGTAGCCAAATTTTTCGAACGCTAACGACTGCAGGCTAAAGTCGAGGGTCCAGTCCCGTCGTCCAGCGGCCAGGACACCTGTCTTACAAACAGGAGACAATGGTTCGATTCCATTCGGGACTACTGGAAAGAGGTGCAGGCGGCGGACTGGAGAATGGAGGTTGCGGCGATCAAAACTGCCGGAAGCCTGCCAGACTACTGTCGAAAGCCTGATTCAAGGGCTGCTGGTCGACATGGAAAGACACCTGTTTTGCACGCAGGTCATCGGGGTTCGAATCCCCGGCGGTCCATTAACCCGGCCGAAGGCTGGAGAGTGGCGACTTGTTTGGAACCGGTCTCCCGCCTCCAACCGACGACGTCATCGCGGCACGGTACGCAATTCTGGTAAAGCGGCG
>JBFILF010000348.1:0-6100 GCA_041599835.1 Pirellulaceae bacterium | reverse complement strand
GAAAAGACCCGCCGCGCGGCGAGGCTTGGGTGAGGGCCGACGATTTTTGCTCCAATATCCTGAGCACAAGTTCATCCAACTTTGAATCATCTCAGGTCATGCCCTCATCCGTCTGCGGCGAAAACTCGCCGCAGCCACCTTCTCCCAGAGGGAGAAGGCTTCTCCGTGAGGGCCGACGATTTTTTAACATCGCCCCCCAAATCGCCTTTCGCCATTACTTTTTTGTCTTGGCCAATCGCACGTAACCGCACGCGGCCATCGCATCGCCGAGTTTGATTTGGCGGCCATCCGCTAATTCAAAATCCTCGTCGATCAAGGGAACCATCCTGATCCAGTACTGCGAGATGTCCGGTCGATCCTCATTGGGGTCGGCGATTTTTGACATGGCATAGGCTTCCACTCGCTGCAATTCCTCGGGATGTTCTGTGAAATAATCGACGAGATTCTCCAGCCGCTCCGGTGGATCTTTGTGTCCATCGCTCCACGACGCAATCAGCGGAATATCCAGATCGCGTTGTTCGCCTTCGCCAAGCTCAATCAACACGCCTCCAAAACCCGGTATGTTGTCGTTGGCGAAGGCAGCGAACTGGATCTTGCCGGCTGGCAAGCCGGAAATCGTCGTGTCACCTTTGGGCATTCGGTTTCCGGCGATAACGCCTTGCCAGAACCCGCCACTCCACACCGCAAATCCAAGAATCGGATCGCCGGCCAGCGGATGCGTGCTGATCATCAACAACGTATCGCTGTTTCCGATTTCCAAATCGATCGCCACGCTGGCGGTTCCGACAGGTTTGATCAGGACCTGCGGAATTTCTTCGGTCGCCACAGACTCGACATTTTCCAGCACGCCATCCAGTCGGATGGTTTTGCCGTTGACGGCCATCACATTCGCAATTTCGCGTTGATCCGTCCACGACTGGGCAACCAGCCGATAAGGGCCAGCGCCCGGCGCGACCTTGATTTCGAAGTTGCCGTCATTGCCCGATTGGGCAAACATGATGCAATCAAAGTCTTTTGAATCGTTCAGTTCACGCATCGTGACCGTACGGCCGGTCGAACTGGCAAGGGGAAGGCCGGTTTCCTGGTCGAATGCGACGATGATGGATTGCGGTACGGGGTGGCCGTCCTGGTCCACGACCATTCCGGCAATCGATTCCCGCGCGGTGACAATTGCCTCACTGTCTTGACCCGAGCTTCGCGCCGTGAAACTCGCGCAACCCAAACAGATTAGCCCGATTAACCAAAGCTGATACGTTGTGCGGTAATTCATCGAAACGACTTTCCAACCGAATTGGAATTAAACGACTGCCAATGCATTTTGCCAGCGATCCGCCCGATCCAGTCGCGATTGCAATGCGATCGACTTGGCTTCGTCTCGTTTTTCCGACCGATCAACAAGTTTGGCTGCAATGATTCGTTTAGCTGCTTTCGCAGATTTGCTGGAGCCCTTGATAACACTGCACGTCGATGCAACGTCTTTGTCCACGGCCAATCCCATTTCGATCAATCCATCCAGATAAAGTTCCAAAATTGACGCGGCACCTGTGGGCAACTTGCCCCGAAACGTCGTGATCAGTGGTTCCAAGCTTGCCGTGGCAAACCACCGGTGCAGCGGCGTCATGCGGGCTACTTCGGCCAGTGAATCGGCGAGCCGCTTCAGCCCGCTCCAGCCACATCCAAAAATGGTGTGCGTGACGTCAGCAAATATTGCTGGGTCGGCGCGACCGTCCAGCACCGCTTCGATCATCGCGTCAATTGCCTGTCGTTTCACGTCATTGTCTTTGCTGATCAATCCCAATAGAACCACCAGGTGCCCAAATTCCGTCCAGATGCGATCTGGTTCGAATAGTTCTTCGTAAAAAGCGTAATTAGGTTCGAATGATGAACTGTTTTCGTTCAGCCGGCTGCGAACGTTGGTTGCTGCCCGCACCAGGTAGTGATCGGTTGTCACTTTGGAATTCCACGCGTCCATACGGGTTCGCCAAGCAGAATAAATGGCCCAACGCACCTTTCGCTCAGTGTGATACATTAGCTTGAGCGCTGGATGCGAATCAAACGGATCGGCGTTTTCGATTTTGAATTTCAGGTCGTCGTAAATAGCTCCGTGTTCGTTTGCAGTTTTCTTGTTGACAGTTAACGTGGCCTGCATCGGCGATCGGCCGTTAATCGTAGCGGGATTGAGTTTGAGCCTTTTTTGTTCGGACTCGGAAATGGCCGCCGTGCGCACATGTGCCGCAACTTGCAGGCACGCCTTATCCAGGCGTTTGGGTTTAGCAATTGCGTCGGTGGGGCCATTTAAGGCAATCGACGTCAAGGCTATCCAAGGAGAATCGGCGGTGGTAAGCGCCTGCAACGCGACCTCACGCCGGTCGGGCGCCATGCGCAACAGGCCCAACAGAAAATCCGTTTCGTTGATTTCTGCGCCGCTGAGCAATCGTTCATTGATCCGTTCGGCAAATACGACCGGATCGATCCAGCCACGCTCATGTGTCGGCGCAGACAGCAACGGGCCCAATTGGCCTGAATTGACCTGGTCAATTAAGCCTTGGAGCCGACGAGCGAACAATAACGAGTGCCGCACGCTGTCCACGGAGAAATGGAATTCGTCTCGGTTCGTGAACTGCGGGACTTTCAACGCAATTTGCAACAGCCTGGCCGCGCTGACTACGCTGTCTGGTGCCGAAGCAAGCCCGCGTGAGTTCTCCATGATCTGTTGCTTGGTCAAACGGGCCCCGACCGGAGCGGCCGCCTCAATCAGATCTTTGGGAATCCTTCCCAGTCGACTAATGCCATCCATGATTCGCTCGACGTCCATCGGTGATTCGACAACTTCGATCGCATGGGCAATGGTGTCAATTAACTCAGCGTGATCGGCGATTGGAATCACGGGTTGTAATCCTGACAGCACTGGCACATCCAGTATTCCGAACGACATTCGCGGAGGATAAACCGGCTGGTCGAATGTGGATAGCAATTCCTCCATGGCCGTCATGGTTCGCCAAGTATCGGAGATTTCGTTTATCGCTGCTTGCCACTGGGACCGATCTGTTGAGGGTATTGAAGCCGGGCTGTCCGTTTGGCTAGTCGCCAACTCGTCATCAGCTGTTCCGCCAATCTTCTCGATAAGCGCCTGCGCTTCGGCAATCACTGAAGGCGCCAAGTTGTCCAGCCTTTCGCGAATCGCCGTTGCATGATCGGGGTGCGCCCGATCAGACCAGGATCCCAACAGCTTGATTGCCTTTTCCTGGACGTCGGCGTCGGCATGATCGAGAGCGCAAAGGGTTGTGTTGATCGCCAGAGGAACAGTTTCCTTGTGCTTTCGGGCCGTTTGCTGAATCAACGTCAGCGCCGCTTTTGGCTGGCCCTTGGTAGGACACTGAAATACGGGCGATAACGATTCCAGCAATCGCTCTGATTCGATGGCCCCTTCCTTGAACAACGTTTTCAGTTGCTTGACTGCAAACGTGACGACAACCGAAATGTGGCTGCTAAGCAACACGACCAAATCATCCAGGTTGGCGCGCCACTCTTCCGGCGTAACCTCGAGCAGCTCCAGCACCTTGATGAATCCCGAAATCGTGTTTTGCTTGAATCGATTTGACGCACCGCGAATGGCGCAATTGATAATCCGTGCCCTGTCGACTTTTCCGGTGTCCACCAGCTGTTTGACGAATTTGTCCCAGCTGCACCAATCGTAGGCGAAGGCCGTCGTATCGATTTCAAAAAGTTTGTAGACGTCCGTGTCGAGAAAGTCTGGCGAGTCAATGAGTTCCTGTTGGTTCCGCAAGCGGTCTTCATCTTTCCTGGTGATCGAATAGGAGAGATGATCGACCATAACGTGAATGTAATCGGGTCCGGTAGGTTTTTTGCACAGCCCGGCGTCGATCAACCGCTTGAGAAATTTCCAATTAATTCGCCGAATATCATCGCTACTGGGCATCAGCCAGGCTTCGACCAGTTCATCCATCCATTCTGGACTACGATCCTGCAGCACCCTTAGGCATGCATCGCCATAATTTTTGTCGTCGCGTCGGTGACCGACGTAAATATCAGCCTTTTTTAAAGTAGAAATTGGACAGCAGCCGAGCATGGCGATTTCACATGAGCAATCCGGGGCTCGTCCCGACCTGGTCAATGAATTCCAAGCGACGCCCAAGGTCTCCATTTCCGCCCGCAACTTTTTGATTCGTGGGATGTCTTGTCGCCATCCCCAACGCACATGTTGGAGATCTTTGTGCAGAGATGTGGCGGTCTTGGAAAGTTTGCTCCGTTGGCTGGCATCCAGATCACTGAGCGCCTCGGCCACCTTGTGGACATCTCCCTGGGCAACGAGGACTTTTAATTCATCGGGAGTCATGATTTGTTTAACTGCCCTCGCCGTCGTCAATTACAATCCTGGCGGCCAAGATGTGTTTGCACGGACCGCGCTGCCCTTCGTACTTGCTGAACCAGGGGCACGAACAGCGGTCGCCGTCATTCCTCAACCTCACGAAATGCTGGACACCGGAACCGGGCACTGAAAAATCGTATTCTGCTTCCGCGTCGTCATGCGGGTAACGCTTGGATACGGTTATGCCACCTCCCTCGACCAATTTGCGTGCCCCTTTAAGTCGCGGTTGAAGTTTTTCAACTTCCGACAAATCAAACGGCATTTCGCGATAGTAGTAGGTTTCGCTATTGAGATCGAAACCTGCCAATCCGCGCGAGCCCAACACGGCCAGCGCTGCCGAAGCTGCGGCGCGATCACAATTCAGCTTGTCGGAAATCTGATCCAGGTCGACCGTCTGTTCATCCGAGAGATGGGATTGGACTTCGTCCAAAATGCCTTGCCAGTCGGTTTGCGAAAGCTGTTTGAGAATCTGCCCTTCGCCCGAAAAACCGCGGTACACTTCGGGGCTAAGCAATAACATGAACCGTGCCGCCTGCGATCGATATTCCCAGGCGCTAACGCCTGTCTCGGGGTCGTCGTATACCCGCAGGGACCCCGATTCATGAAAAAGCGGTTCCAACACGCGGACACGATGAGTCCCCATGAAAGCGACGGCATTTTTCCCGGCGCGCTGGGTTAGTCGCAGCGACTTGCCCAGCGGCACGACCCAGGTTTTCTGTTTCGGTGGGCCCGCTTTAGGTAAACTGCGAAAAAATTTGATCGCTTCGGCGCCGTTCACTTCCAGCCGCGGCTGCAAACCTGGCAAATATGCCTGAACTTCGCTGAAGCCTTTGATCCAGCGAACCGGCAATTTGACTTTCTTTTCAACTATTTTCTGATGGGTCGTTTCCAGCTCGACCGCATCGCGTCCCACATTAAACTGAATTTCGTGACTGTCGCGAACTCGGTTTAAGGCACCGCGCATGGGGTCGTTGAAGTCGACGTTGGTTGTACCTCGCCCTAGAATTTCTCCGTCGAAGGCGTTGGCCTGCATGTCGACACGCGCGTACACACCGCAGCAGCCGCTAAATCCCTCCAGCCGCAAAGTTTCCGGCGAACTGGTCACGACCGGGTCCAACAATGCCGGTCGCGGCAAAAAGAAATGGGTTCGAACGACTTCGCTGAGCACCAGCAGCATCTGGGCGAACTGCCTGGGCTGCAGCACTCGGCCGCGAAAAAAATGCGGGTGCTCCAGCCGGGCGTCACACGTTGCCAGGCTGACATTCAATTGGTCGCTGCCGCTGGCCGACAATTCCGATGCAAACGGATAGCGATACGTATAGTCAATGGCAGCGGAAGTCATCACGCGATTCCTTCAGTACGGTCACAATGACACGGACCGCACGGTTGGCGGTTTAATGAACCAAGTACCGTGGTGATACCCGGGCCAAAGCGTTTCGCGAATTATATCCGCTCTGCGACCGCTTGTTGCGACCCGGGATCGGATTCGTTCACAATTTCTTCACGCTGCAACAACCGTTCGTTCAGCAAGGCGGCGACATAAGCGATGTCCTGGTGCGCGCGTCCGAACATCAGCGACATTTTCTCGCCAGATTTCTGGGCAATCGTCAGCTGCATCACATCGACATTATTGACTTTGGTGCCACTGGGTTGAATATCGATCCAGGCGATGTCGCGAGCGGCGATCTCGAATTGTTTTTTAGAAAAGCG
>JBFILF010000347.1:0-6126 GCA_041599835.1 Pirellulaceae bacterium | reverse complement strand
TGTCTGGCCATCGGCCCCGGCATGGGACAAAGCTCCGAACTGCATAACCTGTTGGCCGACGTCTATGCGGCGGCCGAGTTGCCAGTCGTGATCGACGCCGATGGCTTAAACAATCTTAGCGGCCGGCTGGCCTCGCAAAACGCCGGTTTGGAATCGATCGCGCCATTAGGGCCGCGAGTGTTAACGCCCCATCCGGGTGAGTTTCGAAGATTTTTGTCCGAACCGGGCGGCGATCGCCCGGCTCTGGAATTAGCGGCGCAGCGACTGGCGGGTGCTGCCGTGACAATCGTGCTCAAGGGATTCCAATCGATGATTACCGGCGGCGGTCATTCCGCACACAATCTGACCGGCAATCCGGGGATGGCAACGGCGGGCAGCGGCGACGTATTGACCGGAATCATTGCCGCCTTGATCGGACAAGGCCTTTCAATTTTCGATGCGTGCGTGTTAGCTTGTCATGTGCACGGACTGGCTGGCGATCTGGCCAAGCTGCAAGTTGGTGAAGTCGGCTTGGTGGCAACTGATTTGATCGACCAGTTGCCGGAAGCGTTTTTGCGACAGCAATAGAATTCTGACAAACATGTCGTTGGTAACGTACGAATTCGACGTGATCGTTGTGGGCGGTGGGCACGCGGGCACGGAAGCAGCTTGCGCCGCGGCTCGTCTGGGCGCGCGGACGGCGCTGCTGACAACCAACTTGGACACCGTCGGTCAGATGAGTTGCAATCCGGCCATCGGTGGCGTCGGCAAAGGGCACCTGGTGCGCGAGATCGATGCCTTGGGCGGGATCATGGGCCAGGCGATCGATGCGACGGGAATCCAGTTTCGCATGCTCAATCGTCGCAAGGGACCGGCCATGCACAGCCCTCGCGCGCAGGCCGACAAGAAATCCTATCAAAACTGGATTAAACATTTCGTCGAGTCGCAAAACCATCTCACGCTGCGGCAGGAGGTCGTTGAGGATATTGTCACGGAAGTCCGCGGCGGGCAGACGCGAGTGCTGGGCGTGAGCGTCCGCGGCGATGCCCGGTACCTGGCTCCCGTGGTGATATTGACGACGGGGACATTTCTGCAAGCCGTCATGCATACGGGCGAATCTCAAACCGCGGGCGGACGTGCTGGGGAGGGCACGACACAAGGCATCAGCGGGTCGCTGTCGCGGTTGGGGTTTCGGCTCGAACGATTCAAAACCGGTACGCCGCCGCGGCTAAATGGACGAACGATCGATTTCGAACAAACAGAAATTCAACCGGGCGACGAACGTCCGCAGCCGTTTTCGTTTATGACCGACCGCATCGACGCCGAGCAGGTCCCCTGTTGGATCACGCATACCAACGACCGGGTCCATCAGCTGATCCGCGACAATTTGCACCGGGCCCCCATGTACAGCGGGCAAATCCACAGCAGCGGCCCGCGCTATTGCCCGTCGATCGAAGACAAGGTCGTGCGGTTTGCGGATAAATCCCGGCATCAATTGTTTTTGGAACCGGAAGGTCGCCAGACGTTGGAAGTTTATGTCAACGGCGTGTCCACCAGTTTGCCGCGCGACGTTCAAGATCAATTGTTCCGCTTGATTCCCGGATTGGAGCGCGCCGAAATCCTGCGCTATGGATACGCGGTGGAATATGATTTTTGCCCGCCGGATCAGCTGCGGGAAACGCTGGAAACGCGAAACGTCCAAGGCTTGTATTTTGCTGGTCAAATCAATGGGACGACGGGTTATGAAGAGGCCGCCGCCCAGGGCCTTGTGGCCGGCGCAAATGCCGCGCTCAAGCTGCGCGACGGCGGCCGGCTGGTGTTGGATCGTGACCAGGCATACATCGGCGTGTTGATCGACGACCTGGTGACGTGCAGCGTCGATGAACCCTATCGCATGTTCACCAGCCGGGCTGAATACCGATTGCTTTTGCGACACGACAATGCGGATCGCCGGTTGACGCCATTGGGTTACCAGTTGGGTTTGGTCGGCGACGCCCGCTGGCGGCAGTTGCAGCATAAATTGCAACACATGGAGTGTGCGAAATCCTGGCTACAGAGCCAGCGGGTGGGCGAGCAATCTCTGGAAAAATATCTGAAGCGGCCGGAGATTGATTGGAGAGATTTAGTGGGTATCTGTCCGCAGCTGTCTGAAGTTTCAGATGCAGCCGCCGAACAGGTGGTGTACGACGTCAAGTACGAGGGATACATTTCGCGGCAGCAAACGGCGATCGAACGGCAGAAACGGCTGGCCGCCAAACGGATACCCGACGAGTTTGACTACAACCGCCTGACGCACTTGAGGAATGAGGCGCGGGAGAAATTCAACCGATTCCGCCCCGCTAGCCTCGAGCAGGCGTCCCGCATCAGCGGCATCACCCCTTCCGACGTGGCACTATTGATGTTGCATTTGGAAGGCAAGGCTCAAGTGGACGGATAGCCTGCTTGTTTGCCGGACTATCGTCATATTTACTGCCCTGCTTTATCGTTCTGCCAATTGCCACTGGATCGGGTCAAGCCGATAGTACTTGACCAGCAGATCGAACAATTCGCGATGGCGGGAACGGAGCCGTTCGGGCCGTTCAAAAAACGTCTCGCTAGCCACCGCAAAAAATTCGGCTTCGTTGGTAGCCCCGTACTCATCCAACAACGTATGATGACCGCGCCGCACCGCCAATTGCAGCGCCGTGAATTCTCGTTGCATGACTTGCCGCCACAGCTGGTTTGTGGCGTTGTCGGAAAACATCAAGCTGCCGCCCATTTCCCCATCGATGCTGTCTAAATGATGAGCGAATTCATGAACGACCAGGTTCTGTCCATCTTGCGGATGCCGCGCGCCGTGGACAACGTCGTGCCAAGACAGCACGATCGGACCGCCCTGCCAGGCCTCGCCCGACAAGTGCTGGTCTTCGTCAACGACCCAACCGTTGCGAGTTTTACGACGGAACGGTTTTGGATAGACGAGTATCGTGCGAACACCGTCGAAATAGTATTCGTCGACGCCCAATAACATCAACGATGCCAGGCCGGCAATCGTTACACGGATCTCGTCGGTAACTTGCAGTCCATCCAGTGCTTCCCATTTCTTTTCCGCGACAATTACGCTCACGCATTTTCTCAATCGCTGGCGAAGCGGTGCATTCAGCCGGGCGTACTGGCGGACGTTTTGTTGTAACAGCTCGTCCCAGCCATCGGGCCAAGGCGAGCGCAGTATTCTTCGGCGACGACGATTGCGAATCCACGCCAACATCAGAGGCATCCCATTAACCGCTTACGCCTCGATTATTGATTTTCAGGCGAGTCAGGTTCAATGGTCTCCGGCAGTTCGGCGACGCGAACTAGCGGTGGCTGGAACTGATGTTGCTCGAAATACGAGACCTGGGGGTGAAAGTCGATAAACTCTTCGTCGCTCGAATTAATGGACGCGCCGGCGAATTTCACGCCCTGGTGAACCGTGCCTCCCTGAAACGGCCCGGCCCCCAGCACCCAAACGTTGCGGCTATTGCTTTCGGCCCGGGCGGAACCGGATTGCCAGATCGGCTGGCGACTTTGCCGATCGTAAGCGAACACCATTAATTTGGCGACCGCGGATTGGGCGTCGACACGTCCAACAGACAACTCGGGAATTACCGGCAATGGCGGCGCGTTGGCAAACACCGAGGCAGCCGACGCCAACGCCTTACTTTGAGGCAGACCATACGTGACTTCATGACCGTCGGTACCCAAGGCCCCCACCCGCGCCTCGACAATAATGTCCGCTTCTTCGCGCGTTTCCTGCAACAGGCAATTCGCGGCGGTCAATTGCTGTCGCAGTGAACTGATAATGTATGGAGCATTTACGAATCCCAGTCCCTTAATGGACTGTAAATAAGTAGTGTCCAAGTACACGGATTGATTTTGCAGTGGCCGGAAGTCCATTTGCGACACCGCCATGTCAACCGCATCTGACATCAAAAGTTGTTCGGTGCCCAACCGCTGTGTGGTCGTGCCGCATCCAATAATGCCTAACGTCGTTGCAAAAACGACGAACCAGCAAAAAAATCTCTGGGGAAGGAAATTGCGAAGTTTGGAACCGTGGGGGATTCGGGAAATTGGCATGAGCCGTGGGGGCATTCGCGATTGGAAATTGCAGTTTGGAAAGATTTTGGGGCAGAAGTTTAGCAATGACGCGTCAAGTCATCTGCGCCAGATAACTTTATTTTCATCATGTCGACGAAATTCAAAAAGAAATCGATCACTCTGTTTAAGTGCTTTTAATCAAACAGTTTACGAAGTTTTGATTCACCTTGACCGGTTTTCTACTGCCGATATAATTCGGTCACATTGGCAAGTTCGGCAACCTTGGCAGGCGTGGTCAAGCTTGCCGAATGGAACAACGCAATAGTCTAAAGTAATTGCGTATGAAGCACAGTTTTGTTTGTTGAGGAAGCAAAACGCAACGACGGTTCGGGCGGCGGCAGCGTTCAGGAGCATTCGAACGCTGTAGGAGAAATGGATGACAATCGCCGCGGTTCCCAAACCTCACCCTAAGGAGAGGATGGTCATGACTTCGAAAACGGTTTTCACGACTGGAGAAGCGGCGAAGATTTGCAAAGTTAGCCAGCAAACCATCATTCGCTGTTTCGACAACGGGACGTTGAAGGGATTTCGCGTGCCGGGCAGTCGATTTCGGCGAATTCCTCGCGACCAGCTGTACGCATTCATGAAAGACAATGGTATCCCCACCGACGCGTTGGAAAGCGGCAAGCGTAAGGTGCTGATCGTTGACGACGACGAGGAGTTGGTCGAACTGATGGTGGATGTTTTCGAGCGGGACGGCCGGTTCGAAATCAAGACGGCTAACAACGGGTTTGATGCCGGCATGCAAGTACGGGAGTTTCGGCCCGACCTGGTCGTGCTGGATGTCATGTTGCCGGATATCAACGGCAAGGAAGTGTGTCAGCGAGTGCGTAGCGATACGTCGCTGGAGTCCGTGAAGATTATCTGCATTTCCGGAATGATCGAGCAAGACAAGGTGGCTGACCTGCGGCAGGCCGGCGCCGACGATTTTATGAACAAACCATTTGCGGTCGACAAACTACTCGAACGTTGCTGTGAAATGTTGGATATGGAAAAATTGGCCACCGGCACGTGAAAATCCAACTGGCCTGTCAATTGAAAACATCGAAACGTACCGCAATCACTGGCGGTGCGTTTTTTGATGAATCGTTCGGTGTAGGGCGCGTGTTGATGCGGGAACGTCATGCTCAGTCTGCCAACGGTTGAAATCGCCGGTCAAGCGAGTCGGTTTCCGATCACAGACCGCTGTGCCAGGGAAATATTGCAGGTCGTCGCACGGTCGTTGCATCCCTCAGTCTCAAGCGCAACCGCGCAGCGTTCCGCTGAGATGATTCTGGCCAGTTGCCCGGCGACGATGTGCTGGGCAATGCAACAGTCAATGGATGCTGTGGAAAGGCCCATCAGGTTTTCGGCATTAGCAAAGTGGTTTTCCCGCGCCGGCGTTGACGCGCTGCAGGCATCATCGGCTCAGGCAGATTCGACCAATGGTTGCCCAGTTTGCATTCACCAAAAGTCATCCCGGCGGCTGTACAAGTTTTGCCGCGCTGCGATGCACGGCGACGACTCTAACCCGTTAGACCGCCCTGCTGTGGAAAAAAAACTTGCCAAGTTCGTTGGATCAATCACCCCGTTAACAGCCGAGACCGCAACCGTCTGGCTGGACGAACTTGAATTGTCGCCGGATTTCTGGCAGGAGTATCGAAGCGTGCTTCACCGCGAGGGGTTTTCACCCGACCAATTGGCGTCGGAGTGGGAATCGGCCGCCGATCAACCCGTCGCTGGACTATCGGCATTGATGGCGATTGGATCAATCGAATCGAATGCAAAACCAGACGATGCGCAGGAGTTTCAGCGGCAGTTGCACCAGCACAAAATGGCCGCCATGAAACAGTTGGCATACGGTGCCAGCCACGAAATTAACAACCCGTTGGCAAATATTGCCAGCCGAGCTCAGACATTGCTGCGTGATGAGCATGATCCCGAACGCCGTCGCAAGCTAGAGTCCATTAATCAGCAGGCGTTTCGGGCCCATGAAATGATTGCCGACATGATGTTGTTCGCTCATCCGCCTCAACCGGATTTGCAAGCAAC
>JBFILF010000346.1:0-6132 GCA_041599835.1 Pirellulaceae bacterium | reverse complement strand
TGGCTCGATCCATTTGCCGCGGACGGCCCCTTCGTTGGGATTAAGCATTTGGCCCTGGGTGTAGTCCTCAGCCGTGATTTCTTTGGATTCGTGGGGATACATAAATTCACCGTCGGTTTCCTGATCCCACCACATGTAACCGAGATAGCTGTTCATCACGTTGGTGCCCGGATGCACATGGCAGACAATGCATTGGCTGGTAGGAATCGCGCGGGTAAACCGGTGTTGAATCGGGTGACCCGACTCGTGTTTTGGAATCATGGGGTCCACGGATTCGACCCATTCGTCCATTTCAGCGGCGGCCTGGCCCAAATGCCCGTACTTGGCGTAGGGCCCCGAGTGAATCGGCGAGCGATCGTTGGCGTACAACACGTGACAAGCTGTGCAACCGCTGGACCGGTAATCACCAGGATGATCGTTGGTGCCGAGAAAGTTCAGCGTCGGATCGAGCAAACGCGTTTTTTGCAAGCCCAGAAACGTGGGGTCCGTGCGGTTGAGCGTTCCCAGACCGCGATTGCTTAGCCGGGCGCGGGGCCGACCCGGTTCTTCTTTGGTTTCGGGAATGCCCGGTTCCAGTTTGAATCGCCCGCCCCGTTCAAACGTGCGGAGCACGTTTCCGGGCTGCGTGAGTTGGAATCGGGGCAGCGGATCGAGGTACGGCAAAATGCCTTTCTCCGCGGTTTCCTGCGGCGTTGGCGGCGGGACAGTTTGCAGCCGTTGGGGCGCGCCGTGCATGCTGTAACTTTCACCGTACCGGCTCCACTTGTCCGGTACTGCGCCATTGTTGTACAGCGCAGCGCCCCACAACATGCAACCGTGCGTCATCATGCTCTTGCGCACCTGCAAGATTTCGGTTTGGTGACATTGGCCGCAGGCGATGTGGGCCACGCGCAAATCGCCCGGATTCACAAACTGAATAAACTCGGGGGATTCATGATTCAACAGCGTGTACGACCGTTGCGGGTTGCCCGACGTGGACCAGGCGGAGGGAAATCGCGGCGCGACGTGAGCCGAATGGATGTCGAAAGCGTCGGGATTGCCGCCATGGCAATCGACGCAACCCAGATTCAGAGCCGGGCTCATGTGAGGGTCTTTGACGCTTTGGTGGCAGGACAGGCAGCCGTGACTTTTGGCGTGCGCCACTTCGGGAGTCTGTGAGGCGAGATCAATTTCCGCCAGGTGCGGAGGCATTGGATAGGGATCTTCTTGTTGAATCATTGCGCCACCGGCCACTGGCGGCTGGACAGGCGTCGTCGCCGGGCCCGTTTTCGGCGTAGCTGGCTGAACGCTGCCTGGCCCGGCGAAACAGGCCACGGCCAAGCCAAGCAACAACCCGCCAATTACAAAATAACAACACAATCCAGTGACTGACGTGAACGATCGTAGTGAATCGGTGGTCATGGTTCAGGCCGGGGTTCTAAATCGCATTCGTTGGAAATCGAGACAAACTAATACATGAGGACGACTTCCACAAAGTGAGATTGGAAATCCGGAATATCGTTGTCGACGGGAAAGCCGTTTTCGATGAGCGATGCCTTCAAGGAATCCGGAATTTCGGTGCCGTATAGATCGCGAAGACCACGTGCCGGAATCAAGACAGCCGAGCCAAGCACGAAAATAACATTGTCATTGAGTAGCGGTCGGTACTCGACGCCGACGCTGATGTCGACGCCGATATCGCGGGCGATATCGCCTTGAAAGGTAAACGCTTCCAAAACCTGAGTCGTGTCGAACCACAAGTAGTTGGTGTTGAATATGGTGCGAAGTTTGGGTGTGACTTCGAAGTCCATTCCGAGATTGACCAGTTGCAGGCCCGGGTTCACAAAGTTAGTTTGGCCCTCGATCTTGCTGGAGCGCAGATCGGGCACCAGGCTTTTTTCCTGCACCAGATTGACGCCAAACAGTCGAATTGCCTGCCGCTGCCAGTAACTGAACTCTCCCCCGGCAAAAATGGGATCGTCGAAAATCGTATCGAAGCCGCCGGCATGGGTATCGTTGGGATCGTTGTCGCCGGAGGCAAAAAAGTAGGAGCCTCGAAAACGAATCCAGTCGCGATCGTACGACAATTCCAGCGCCGCCATCTGGGCAAAAATATCTTGTTCTTCGTTGGCGATCGGGTTGTGGGTGTCGTGCCCTAGCGCCAGGTACACCTGGCTCGAGATGTTCATGCGGCCAATGTGGCCGTCGCTGCCCAAACCCAAGTAATACGAGTCGATTTGATGTTCTCTGAACACGCCGGCCGGGTCGGGCCGTACCAGAAAATCGTTGTCGTCAAAGTGAAAGCTGGGCTTGTCGTGGTTGTAGTGGAAACTGGCCAGGACCGTATATCCGGGAAACACAAAATCCTGGCGGAAGTAATTGGCAATGACCGTGTTTTGATGGCGATCCTTGAACGTATTGAGCAGGCTGTTGGTGTCTTTTTCGGCCTGGTCAAACCACACCAGATTGAATTGGTCGCGATTGGCAAACCGCGTTCCGAACAGTCGAACGGCCCGGTTGGTGTCCCGAAACAAAAAGCCGCGGAAGTCGCTGACAAAAAACTGAGAGCCGGCGCGAATCGACATAAAATCGTAATCCGGACTCAAATCGGCAAGCTTGGCTTCGATGAACCACTCTTCCAGTGCAAAATCGGCGCGGGTCCGTTGCAAGCCGCGGCGGACGTCCGGATTGACAACGGCAAACTCGCCCACCGACAAATGATTGACGTTAAACACCGGCTCGATGCGCAGCCGCCAGTCAAACGGTTTGAACGCCTCGTTGCCGTGGAATAAATCGATCGCCAGTCGAAAATAGTGCGTGTAGAAATATTGGTTTGGATCGCCAAAAAACGGTTCGGAAAACGGATTGACCGTACTTTCGAACGGCGTGGTGGCCGTCGGAACTTGACGATACTGGTGCAGCATCAGGCTGATACCGGTTACGTTCAAAAACGTGTGTTGCCCGATGATCGGGTAATCACCTTTGAGCACGTTTTGGTTGTACGGGTCCAACCACCAACCTTCCTCAAACGGGTAGTCATCGCCGTAAGGCTGGCCGCGGCCGTATCGATCCCAGGCCGGAAAACCGATGCGCCAGCGATCATCAATCGGAACGAAGTGGTCGTTTTGTTGAAATTCGGTTCGCGCAACGCCGGAGGGACCCGTAAATCCCAACGGGGCCTCCATGTCCTGCGCCAGCAACGTATCCGAGACGACCGAAAACGGAAAATCGGTCTGATCGGGCGACGCGTCGAACGGACGGCCGAGAATTCTTGGCTGCCGTTGCTCACTGAGTTGTTGTTCGGTGAGTGGTTGATCGCTGACTGTTTGGATCGTGGAACGCGCGGCGTCGGCTGGCGTGCCCAATGATTTGGCGCCCGAATTGATCCAAAAAGGCGTTTGCGGTTCAAATAGTCCAAACGATCCGTCGGATAAACGGTCCATCGGCGGCGTGACCACGTGCGAATCACCGATGACGCCAGATGCGGGTATTACCTGGGCGTCAGACAACGTGAACGAAGTCGACGGATTGCCATTGATATCCAAGTTCCATTCGCTGGATAGCATCCGCGCATATCCGCGGACGACCATGTCCTCGTCATGAGCCGCCATGTCCATAATTCGCTGTTGAAGCCGTTGATCGGGGATCAATTGCCGCATCGATTCAATAGCCGCGACGCGCTGATCCCGATCTGAATCAAGGCTTTGTCGGATGATTTGTTCCCGGTCTGCCTCAACCGACGATGGCGCGACCGACGACGCTTGAAAGCCGGAGCCGTTGTGCACATCCCCAATACTCTGGTGAGTCGCGAATGTAGACGTCGCGTCGAAGACCGGGGTAAACAGAACCTGGGCCCGTCGCGCATTCAACGATTGCCCGCTGGCCTGACCGACAACCATCGTCACAACGCACAGCAATCCGAACGCAAGCTGCGCGCACACCGGGCAACCGCCGACATCACGTTTCACTAATAAGCGCAACGTTTTTCCAGACCGTGATCGCGAACTTTAGGGGTAAGTGGTGGGTTTTACCGGAAAGGCCATTGGGGCGGCAATGCAGATTTGCTTCCATCACATGCGAGGTATTTACGGAAGCCAGCAGCCGCATTTTTAAGGCACTTTGGGCAGTTTGACTTCATCGATTATGACGTTTGTTCCGATCAGGTAATAACGGGAAAGTTTGGGCTCAAAGTACGCTAGCGGCGGAACGTTAGTCCTTGGGGACCATGTCTGCGGAGTCGTTCGCGATGAAATGGTTTGCTGCCACAATGCAAAATTGGTTCAGCATCCGAAAACAAACCGAACCGAGACCCGCGCCTGCGGCCATTCCGCCCATTGAACCATTGGAAAACCGACTTTGCCTCGGCAGCATGCACTGGGCAGGTCCGGGCCAATGGGCTGATCAACAAGCGGAAGCGGCGAGCGGCGAACATGCATTGCGTCCGCGTCAGGCGTTGCTGGTAAACGCTTTAGAAGAACGCCAGACCGAATACGCCGACATAGAGGCCAAGGACAACGGCCAGTCGCATGGTCGTACAACAACGTCCGAGCAGGTTGCAACAACGGAATCCGCATCGCGATCCGTGCCATCACAAACGCAAGTTGAACTGGGGACACTGGCCGGCGCAGCCGCCGAGGAGGCACGACCCGCGAGGTCCGAAGCGCCGCTAAACAAGGCGATTGCCAATTTCAAAGACAACACACCCTTGGCGATTGTTTCGAACCATTCGGGCACGCCCACCTCAGTCGAACCCGAATCGTCGCCAAACCTGGAAACACGTGATTCTGAGTTAACTGTTCCGCAGTCTCGTCACACCAATACAGCGACGTCGACGTGGAACGAGTCGGCGCTGAACCGGTTGGGACTGACCTTGGATGAAAATGGCGATGCCATCGGATTGGCGGAGAGTTTGATCAGCCGTCGATCGGGTTTCAAGGCCTGGTGGACCAGTGCAAGTGACCCGGTAGTGATCAAGTATGACTTCCGCGATCAGGGCCAATTTGTCAACCAGATCACCGATCAGCAAAAGGCGTTAGCGGCAGACGCCCTGCAACGCTGGTCGGAAGCTGCCGGCGGCAAGATTCAATTCCAGCACGATACACAAGCCTCGGCACGACAGATCATCAACATCGGTGTCGGTGATCTGGAAGCCCTGGGACACGTCAGTGGTGCCGGCAGTGTGCTGGGTCTGGGCGGTGGCGTGGTGTCGATTAACGATTCAGGCCAGTTGACCGCTGGAGGCGTTGCCTGGCTCGACCAGGCGGAACATTGGGACAACACGCGAGGTAATGGCAATCCGGAAGGCACGTTTGATTTTTCAACGGTCGTCACGCATGAAATCGGACATTCGCTGGGTTACGCCGACTCAGCAACGCCAGATCATGGCGACGCAATGTCGGGAACCTACACCGGTGAGCGGAACGACGAGGCCGTTGATCGAGCGGTTGAGCGTGGCGATTTCTATCGCACCGTGGAAACGACAGCCGCGGCGCACAACCACTACGATGTGCTGCCCATGACGACGGGAGACGTGCAGCTTAGCGAAGCGAACGTAAAGCACTTGTTGAAACGCGCCTCGGTGGCCACGGCCAGCAACGATGGCATCATCGCTGTCGTCGATCGCAATGGCCGAATTCTCGGCGTGCGAGTCGAGGCCGATGTCCTGGCCACCATTACCGATCCCGATACACTGGTCTTCGCCATCGACGGTGCGGTAGCCAAAGCCCGCACAGCGGCATTGTTTTCCAACGGCGATCCCGAAAATGGAACGCTGGCTCCGCTGACGTCGCGAACCGTTCGTTTCCTAAGTCAAACCACCATTGCGCAGCGTGAAGTCGAATCGAATCCGAACGTGGATGGGACCAGTGCCGCAACGGCTGCTGCGTCGACGACACGAGGACCCGGATTTGTCGCTCCGATCGGCGTCGGCGGTCATTTCCCGCCGGACATTGACTTCACACCGCTGGTCGACCTGTTTGGCATCGAACACACCAACCGAGACAGCACGACAGCGCCTGGCGCCGACGGAATCCGCGGCACCGGCGACGACATTTTGCTGTCTGGCAGGTTTAATATCGACCCGAGCCATGTTCCAACGGGCCATGGATTGTTCGCGCCGGAATCCTACGGGGCGGCACAAAACTCCGGCAAGCT
>JBFILF010000345.1:0-6140 GCA_041599835.1 Pirellulaceae bacterium | reverse complement strand
CCAGCTATGCTGAGGTGCCGATATCTGGTGGGTTACGACGATGTAGATCGCGACCCTGGGTGCTGGCGGTCCCGCAGACACGACCTGTCATGGGTGCTATCGAGCCGAAACGGTCGCGCTCGAGCGGCAAAAACGTTTAGTGAGTCGACATTGGCAAGGAGAAATTAAGAAAACAGATGGTTAAATTGCAAGTTCGAGAAAAAGAATCCATTCAGGAGGCTGTCCGGCGGTTCCGCAAAATAGTTGAGCGCAGCGGAATCAAGAAGGAAATGCGACGTCGCGAGTATTATGAAAAGCCCAGTGAAATCAAGCGCCGCGCTCGCTTGCGGGCCGAACGTCGTAGTCGGCGTGCGAGAATGTTAATGAGATAATTCCGCATCGCGGTCCCCCGCGTCACATCGACGCACATCTATTATTTTCCCGGCGCGATCGGGGCGCCGTTTCTCACAGTTACCCGCCCGGCACTGAGTTGACTCTTGCGCCCGCCGGCACGGTGTCGTCAGAGGCTTCGTTCCGCCCGCCGGCTTCCCCGAACCGTATCTAGCGGTTTTGCCGCTTGCGTAAATTATGCGGCGTAGCGTGTCCCCCAATCGGGCCGCCAGGCGGTGAATTTCGCTCGACCACCTCAAATATGTTCTACGTTTTTTCAACTCGACTCTGCCTTGCGCGAAGCGATTTCGCTGACGCAGGTCGCGCGAACTCCTAAAAACGAATCCAGGTGAAAGCAATGTCTGACCGCGCCTGGAACGAATGGCCGTGTCTTTAATTTGAGGTTATGTCATGTCCGGAAAGTTGCGACGACAACATTGGGTGGATTCCCGCGTGCAAGGCACGCTGGTGCGGCGGATTTTGCTGCACTGGTGCGCGTTTTTCGTCATCACATTGATGTGCGTGTCCGTGCTGCAATTGCTGCTGGGCGATCCCAATAAAACCATTGCCGAGCGAATCATGTCTCCCGGTTCGGGATTGCTGCTGATTGGTGTCGTCATGTTGGCGCTGTTCCCAGCATTCGCCTTGGACACAATTCGATTTAGTAATCGATTCGTGGGACCCATCGCACGATTGCGGCGGTATATGCGAGAGCTGGCGGATGGTGAGAACATCACCACGTTGGCGTTTCGCGATAACGACTTTTGGAGCGAAGTCGCTGATGAATTCAATCAAGTTGTCGAACTCGTTCAGGAGCAAGCAGCGGAAATTGAACAGCTGAAGCAGAAAGTCACGTCGACAACGGTGTCTAATTCGGTCTAACTCCTGTCTTCCCATCGTTCACGCGGGCGGCCTAGCATAGGCGTGGCCACAACTGAATGGTAGGGCAACCCCGAGCCAAGAACATGTCTGTTCCAGCAGTTCCGAAACGGCCCGTCGTCTCACCACGGCAAGCCCGCGGCACGGCCACCGTGGAATTGGCGCTGTGCCTGCCAATGATTGTGCTCATCACATTTGGCGCCGTAGAAGGCGCCAGCATGATTTTTCTCAAACAAACATTGGCTCAGTCAGCATACGAAGGTGCCAAAGTTGCCATTCACCGCAACGCGACCAATGCTGACGTGACAGCTGCCACACAACGAGTCCTGGCGGGACGCGCGCTTAACGACGTCACCGTGAATCTCAATCCCTCGAACATACGCAGTGCGCGACGCGGTGATTTAATCACGATCGAAGTCATTGCTCCCAGCGATGCCAACAGTATTTTTCCGTTTGGACCATTTAAAGGTCGCGTCGTCGCCGGTCGCGCCGTGATGGTCAAAGAGTAAACTCCACCGCCATCGGCACCACCGTCGTCCATTTGCGAGAATTTGACCATGCCACGCTCGACAAGAACAACTGACTCGTCGGATCATCGGGCTCCGTCGACCCGACGCGGTGGCCGTTCGCATGGTCGTCGATTCAATCGAAACGGATCCATGATTGTGCTTATCCTCGTCGTGATGGTAATCATGTTTGTGGGCGCCGCTTTTGCGATTGACATTGCATACATGCACGCCACGCGCGCCGAGTTGCGAACCGCCACGGATGCCGCGGCACGTGCCGGTTCGGAAGCGCTCGGTCGGTTGCAGGACAGTGAAGCCGCTGTCCAAGCCGCCATCAATATTGCCAGAGAAAACCAGGTGGCCGGGAAACCGTTGTTGCTCAGCCGTTCCGACATCGTGTTGGGCAGCCACCAAAAGCAAAAGGACGGAAAATTTGTGTTCCTCGCCGGCGCCGACCCCGTCAACTCAATTCGCGTTGTGGGACGCCGCACCTCCAATTCGCCGTCCGGTTCGGTTCCCTTGTTTTTTGGTCCGTTGCTGGGCGTGACGGATTTTGAACCGGTACAACAGGCCACCGCCAGTCGCCTCGACCGAGATATCGCCCTGGTGCTGGATGTGTCAGGATCGATGCGGAACTTTGGCCGATTTGACGCTCTGAAAAATGCGCTAAGTGTGTTTTTGTCTGAACTGGAATCGTTGCCACAAGAAGAATTCGTATCGCTGTCGGTTTACAATCACGATGCCCGCAAGTTGGTGGAAATGACCAACGACCTGAACTCTATTCGTGACGCGTTTAATCAAGAGTCGCCCGGCGGATTTACGGCAATCGGTCGCGGTCTGAAAAAGGGACTCGATTCCATTTTGAAAGACGATAATAGTCGTCCCTTTGCGCTCAAGGAATTGATCGTGATGACCGACGGTAATCACAACACCGGTGTTAACCCGCTGGAAGTTGTGCCGCAAGCCGTGGACGAAGGAGTCATCGTGCATACGATTACGTTCAGCCAGGGCGCGAATCAATCGCTGATGCGCGACGTCGCTGCGGCGGGCAGAGGAATCCACTTGCACGCGAATACCAACCAAGAATTGATTGAGGTGTTTCGGGACATCGCCCTGCAACTGCCGGTGATCCTCATCGATTAACCGTAAATCGCCCGCTGACTTAAACGCGTGATTTTATGAATTACCAAACTGCACAAATTCGTTACGGGCGACGACGAGCCTCAACGAGACCCCGGCGCGGGGCGCTGGTGGTCGAAATGGCCATGACGTTGCCCATCCTGTTGCTAATCTTGTTTGGCTGTTATGAATTTGCCCGCGCCAACATGATGAGGCACGCAACTCAAGCGGCGGCTTACGAAGGCGCTCGGGTCGGCATCGTTCCCGGCGCCACCGTCAAGGAAGTGCGGGACGCGGCGCGATTTGTTCTGGGAACCGTGGGCGTCAAGAAATTTGACGTCGATGTGGACCCCGATCCGATCAAGGAAAATTCACAATCCGTGAAAGTCACGGTCTCGTTAAAAATGCGCGAAAACACCGCTCTGTTCTTGTTGTTCAACGAGAAAGCCGAGTTTACCGGCGCTTGCCAACTGACTCGGGAAGGCTTCTAGGCGTTAAAAAGGGCGAGTCAAAAGTCGGGCCGGTCTAAATTGACCTGTACCCGGCGAAACCAGGCGGCCTGGGCACTGCGGGCAGCTCGGTTTTTTCCTGTCGCCACTTGGAAATTGCCGCCGGCCTGCGGACTGTGCACAAACACCACGCCAATCGACTTTTCCTGATCGGTGATGCCCAGGTGGCGAAACAAATGATCCTCCCACAATCCTCCGCTGGACCAGTAGGTCTCCAAACCGGCGGCCGTCGCCAATAACAAAAAATTCTCCACCACCGCCGATGTGGCGGCCAAATGCTCTTGATTGATCCGCTCCAGTTTGTCGGGAGCCCCGGCGGACTGCGGCAGCCAATTAAATAGCACCGCACTGCCGCACCCGGCCAACAGGCCCGGTAGCTTGCTGCCCGGTTTCAGATGAGGTATCAGCTGCGAGAGGTTGCGCGACAGTTGGCGGCAGACTGAATACGTTAACCAATGCACTCGCCACGGTTCGGCCAGACCATCCACGCCGCGGGCATAATGAAACGGTGCCCAACCGGCATCTTTGACGGCTGCTTCTACGATCCGATTGTGCCGGGCCAACACTGTTTCAGTGTATGGAATGGGATCGGTGACGTCGGCCAATATCTTGTGTGTGGCTCGCCGCAATACAACGTCTCGAACCGTTTGGTACGCGTCAGTGTTCATGGAAATTGGATTAACCCCTGCAACCCTTTGGCACGCGTCTGCTTCTAATGGCGGATGCTGTCCGGATGCATTTGATCGTTTTGTCGCCCCAGTCGCCCACGTGTCGTCGAGCAACAACCGGAGATTGCGGATTCTACGTAAATTCGGCTGACGGAACAGCAGTTAGCGGAACCTCAATTGCAACACGAACTCTTCCCATTCCTCCTGAAATGCATCCATGTCCGTTCGGTCCAGCACGGATTGCAGAGTAGCAAAACCCGTGGGGTCGGCGTCGACGTTTTCACAAAACTGGCGGTAGAAATCCCGCAGCAGGCCTTTTTCCTGCAGATAGTAGCACAGATAGCGGGCTTGGGCGTAATGGACTCCGGCATTTTCGCGATAGAAATCATTTGTGCTGGTGCCACACAGTGTTTGAAAGCTGGGCACCATCTCGCCTTGAATGGCCCGCTGCAATCCGCGTAAACGCCAGTTTGTCAATCCGCAAATGCGTCCTTCACGTTCGGCGGATTGCTCGTACAACGACGCCAGCCCTTCGTTGAACCAGGCTGGACATTGGGGAAAATTCCGTTCGATAAACGGATGCACAATTTCATGAACGAGTGTCCCACCACCGGTGCTGATATTCATCACCAGCGCGCGGCGCCGCGAACTGTAATAACCGTACGGGGTATTGGGCCTGCTGCCGAACAGTTGTTCCACGTGTTGCTCATAGCTCTGTTTATCCTTGAACAACCAGATGTCGATGATGTGTTCCGGGTCATGCTCAAAAAAATCAGCTTTTAACAGGTTGACTGCCCAGGCGATGGTCCGCTTGGCGCGGGCGCGAACCTGTTGCGGCGATTCGTCCCCAATAACGACAAACGGCTGTTGGACCACGATATGAAAATCGTCGTGCGGTAATTTTTTCTTCAGCCGATCGATGTGCTCGGCGTAGCGATCCCCGCCATGGGCCAAACGATGCACTTTGGCCCAGCCATTTGGCGGCTGAGAGGCCGCCAGCAGCCCTGCCAGTCCCAACAGGCATGCCCCTGCCAGCCACCGGGCGAAGATTCGTGTCGACCGCCGCAACGCCAGCCGGCCCGGCCGACCGGAGATTGAGTTTGAGTCATGTTTCATCGCGGCATCCTCGTGCAGCTGTGACGTCTACCGAATAAATCGGCATCGAGTCATGTTACCGGCAATCGTTAACGTTATCATTTTATACACCGTGAATCTCCGATCGTTGCTGCCACGGCCGTATCCAGGTTGCGGTTTGTTTGGCATAACGTGATTTTTGTCGGTCATTTGCCGTTTCATCTATTGTCAGTGCCGTGTAACAGATAAGTAACTCATGCGATTCGCCACGGCATTTTCGTTATTGGAGCACGTCGACCTCGCCGCCGCCGATCGAACGGTGGGCAATTTGCTCGATCAATTTGACACCTCGATCGATCTGGCGTTTGTGTTTTTTACGTTTCACTTGCGGGAAATGGCGGAAGACTTTGTGCCGCGACTGCCGCAACGGTTAGGGACGCAGCAAATCCTGGGTTGCACCGCAGAGTCAATTATCGCCAACCAACTAGAAATCCATCAGCAACCAGCCATGGTGATATGGGCCGCCAGTTTGCCCGGTGTTTCGATCGAGACGGCACATCTGCAATACCAACGTCTGGGCCATGACGCCGCGCTGACTGGCTGGCCCGAATCGTTGCTTGGCAGTTGGCCCCAAGATTGCGCCATGCTGGCGTTGAGTGACCCGTTTAGCTTTCCGATGGAAGAGTTGTTAACGCGGATCAACGAAGATCGCGGGGCCGTTCCGGTAATGGGAGGCATGTCCAGCGGCGGCGGTGCGCCCGGCCAATGCCGGTTGTTTTTGGGTGAACACATCGTAGACAATGGGGCGGTGATCGCCCATGTATCCGGTGCTGTTCAAGTTCGACCCATCTTGTCGCAGGGATGCCGGCCGATTGGGTCGCCGATGGTCATAACGCGTGCAGAGCGCAATGAGATTTTTGAATTGGGGGGCACAGCGGCACTGGAGCAAATAAACGCTATCTTTCGGACCTTGCCCACGCGCGAGCAGCAGCTGGTCAATTCGGGACTGCACGTGG
>JBFILF010000344.1:0-6140 GCA_041599835.1 Pirellulaceae bacterium | reverse complement strand
TCGGCGCCGCGTAGGCATCGCGCAGGATTTCGTATTGGCCGCCGGTGCGGGGATACATCCCGCCCAGTTCGGCAAACGTCAGCGCGCCCAACAAGGCGATGGCGCCGCCGACGGCCCACGCCAAAAGCGCCAACTGGCCGCTGCCGGTCAACAACGCCACGTTTTTGGGCGTAAAGAAAATGCCGATCCCCACAATCGCGCCGACCACGATGCACGTCGCGCTGAAAGGGCCCAACACCCGCTGAAAATCGCCCTGCTCTTTCATCGACGATCCTGACTACCAAGTGACGGAACAATGTTCGCCCATTACCCAGGCTCGGGCAAGCCTCCGTGATGCGGCGAATTATTGGCGGATTGGTCCCGCCGCCCGTCGGAACAGCAAAATCGGCGAAGTGATACGGGATCACTTCGCCGCGGAGCTGGTTGGATTGAATTTGCCAAGCCTCGGACCGGCCTACTTTTTCAACTCCTTGATTTCGTCAGGCAGTTCAAAGGTGGATTCGGGCAGTTCGCTGTTGTCGATGGATTCGACCTGGGTGACGATCGACATGCCGACCGGTAGCTCGACCGTCGATTTGTGGCTGATCTTCAGGCCGTTTACATCGCGGTAATCCTCCACCATCACCATGACTTCCATCTTGCCCATCTGGCTGACCTGGGTCATCTCCGTTCCGATGTGCAAGCCTGAATCGACGGCGAAGTAATGCGTGATCGGCTCGCGGCCTTCCCTTTTGGCGACCAAACTGTACGCCGAATGACCCTGGAAGTCCTTTTTGCCGGTGACTTCCACGCTGTCGAATTTTTCGTCCAAGTCGATGAACGGTGCGACATCGGCTTGCATGGCAAATTGCTCGGCTTGCTCGCCCTCCAGAATCTCAGGGCCGGTCAATGCAGAATTCTGCCAGGCGGTCTCGCCATCGTAGCCAAAGAATTGTTCGCCGATCCCTTCGATGGTCATTTTCATCCGCATTCGGTCGGGCGCCGTTTGTTGAATGGTAAAGTTACCGGTCACTCCCTGTTCGGGAATTGACATCGTGCCCTTGGCGGTCAATGATTTGACGCCCGCATATTTGTCTTTGCCGCCGATGGCGTCAAAGTACTTCGCCAGCACCTGGTCAACCGATGGCAAATCGGTTTGGGTTGCCGGCGCCTGTTCAGTGGCCGCCTGACCGTGCACAGTTGCCAGCGGCAACAGCATCAACCAGGCAATCGCAATCGACAATACGTGTGAAAATTTCATTGGTTTCCCCGTTTCAAAAGAGAAAGAGTAGCTAACTGATTCAGATTCCGTCCGCATTTAATCCGTGTCCGCGGTGGACTGATTTTGTTCGATAATCCATTGGCTGGCGCGCTCCAAAACCGGATCGCGATTACCCTTCAGATCCGCTCGGTCGAATTCAATGACCTCATGTGGCTCGACGCCCTCGCCTTCGAGCACCTTGCCGGAAGCCGACGCATAGTTGGCAACCACAAACTGAAAGCCGTCGCCGTTGGGCAACTTGATCACGGTCGAGGGCAGCACCAATCCGGCCGAGCGGCCGCCAAACACCCGGGCCAGACCCAGATCGCGGAGCCCGCCCGACATGATCTCGGCGGCGGATATGGAACAGTCGTCGATCAGCACTGCCAGCGGTTTGTCAAACCGGGGTTTCCGCGGGTTGAGCGACAGTTGCAGCGCGTTGCCGGCCATCGTCATGGTTCCCAGCGACTGCCGTTCCTCGATGAACCAACCGCACATCCCGTTGACCAGGATGACCAAACCGCCACGATTGCCACGGAGGTCAATAATCAACCCTTGTGAGTCGCGAAAGCCTTCCAGAGCCCGGTTGTACTGGGACATCAATCCGGGCCCGTCCAGAAACGTATTGAATCCGATGTAGCCGATTTGCTCCGGCAATTCTCGCGAGCGAAACACCACCGCGGTTGGCGGCAAGTGTCCAAACCGCGCAAATTTACCGGGACCCTTGACCAGTTGCAATTCGATGGACTGCGGCTGGTCATCGTGATCGACGAATTCCAGCTTAAGTTGTTCGCCGATCGCGCCGGTCGCGCGAGCTTCCGCGGCCAGCGCGGCATACGTTTCGACTCGGCCCGAAGAATGTTCAACA
The DNA here is from genome assembly GCA_041599835.1 of Pirellulaceae bacterium. GTDB lineage: Bacteria > Planctomycetota > Planctomycetia > Pirellulales > Pirellulaceae > CAJQPP01. The sequence continues at coordinate 4,032 of JBFILF010000344.1, read as the reverse complement.
ATTTTCTGTGTTTTTTCAATCAGGTCGCTGACCGTTCGATCACCCACTTTCACCAGTACCCAACCAGTCTGCACGCCGGCTTGCGCGGCCGGCGAGTCGGCGGCGACGCGCGTGACGACCAACTGATCGGCGATGAGCCGAAAACCCAAGCCGCTGAATCCTTCACCACCGGACCGGCTTCGCTTTTCCATTTCGGCGTATGTTTCAAACGGAATGATGCCGTAATGCGATTGCCCCAGCACATCGAGCATTTCGTTCAGAATCTTCCGTACTTGCTTGATGTTTTCGGCTTGTTCTACCTGCGGGCGGTACTTTTCCCGCGCGCCCTCCCATTTTTGTTCCACGTAGTCGCGATCCCAGTGCGCTTGGCGAACTGTCTTCCACACGATGTCGAAGCATTCCAGTTGCGTCTTTGAATCGAACGTTGGCGGCGCATCGAGCGTGGCGGCCGCCGGGTTAGATGGAGGATCGGTTTGCTGGGCGGTGGCTGACGGGCTGGCCAGCCCGATCGTCAGCCAGGTGAATATCCAACAACCAACGATCCAGCGGTGTGGACATTTGTCGCGCAACGCACAATTTGTCATGAAATACCTTTTACCTTGAGCCAAAAGCTCTCAACGAGGCGGGGTTCCACCGGCAGAATTTCGAGTCCAGCATTGTCGTTTAAAGTGGGTGGTTCCACAAGTTTGAACGACAACTACAACGGCAATAGTGATTGGAGTGCGATTAATTCTTACAGAATTCTCTTCGGATTGGGTCAGCGTCGAATCGGGTTGGCACCCGCCGTCCAACATTCGTTGGCTGTCAGCCAATATTGGCATTTGTTCGGCAACCACGGTGAAAGGGCTACGTGGACGAAATCGCCAAATTCGACAGCTGGCACTTCAGGCCCGCATTGTTTAGCCCACCATGTTTCCGGCCGCTTCGGTTTCGATGATGGTTTGCAGCCGCCCCAACAGCCCCTTGCGGCGGGCGGCCATGATTTCCAGCCGGCCTTTTTGGCCGCGCATCGTACCCACGTCCTTGGTCAGCGGCAGCGACTTGATGTGGTAGTGCAGCTTGATTTGATCGAACCCCATCCAATACAGGATTTGCGTCAGCACTTTGGGGCCGGTCGGATACCAGTTCAAACGATGCACGCCGCTCATAAACGAATCCGCAGATTCCAGCTGCAAAAATAGCCCGCCCAAATGCGGTTCCGGATCGAATTCGTTGGAAACCGCGGTGTTGAGTATCAACAATTCCTTGGTCAAGTCGCCGGCGATCTTCAACCCGTGAATGGGGTCTGGCAAGTGATAAAAAATTCCCTTGAACAGCGTCACGTCGAACTGCGGCAAATCGAGTTTTGGCAACTCCATCAGGTCGTGGACACCGAAATGCATGTCTTCGTAGCCGCGATGCTTGAGCAGAAAATTGGCTTGCTGGATCCAGTGTTCGCGGACGTCAAACCCGAACGTGCGGCCGGCGCCCAGTTCCCTGGCCCAGAAGCTGTAAGCGCCGCAGTTGCATGCGCAATCCAGAAACGAACGGCCCTGCAATCCAGCAGGATACATCGTCTGCATGGTTTTGACGAAACCGTCCCGCGGATCCAGAAAGCTAACGTGGAATTCGATTTCCGGATTGCCGGCGTCGGCTTCCTCGACGGCGACTTGGGTTGAAATGCCGTCCGTAACCTGAACGTTGATGTGCCACGGCGCCAGTTCGACGATATCCCGTTTGATTTGCTCGGCGTCGGTCATAGTCGTTTCGCGAGGCTGCCGGGGACAGATGCCACAACTTCAAAAAGTAGTTCATCGCCAAATTTTGATCAAGCGCAACCGTCTCGCCCCACGTGGTTCCGGGGGAAAAGTTGCTGGTGACGAGAAACCGGAAATCAGATAACGTTTGGCCTGTCCGCGATACGTCACGGCGGCCCAATCGAGCATGGAAACCACACTACACCGCCAACTCAAGGAACATTACGCCGGCCCCGATTCGGAAATCGAGGCCCAACTGGGCAACTACCGAATCGACGTCCGCAATCCCGACCGCCTGGTCGAAGTCCAGCACAGCTGCCTGTCATCGATTCGCAACAAAGTCCGCACGCTGCTCAAGACGCACGCAGTGGAAGTGGTTAAACCACTGGTGTCCCGCAAGCGGCTGATTAGTCTCAGCGCCAAAAACGGCTCCGTGGCCAAACAACGATGGAGTCCCAAACGCTGTTCCCATGTCGATTTGTTTCACGAGCTGGTGTACTTCGCCAAAGTCTTTCCGCATCAACGACTCACGCTTCGCATTCCGCTGATTGAAATTGAGGAATGGCGATACCCCTATCGACGCCGCCCGCACCGCCGACAATTTAAAGTCAAAGATCAAATGTTGCTCAACGTGGTGGATGAAAGGACTTATCGCGCGGCGGCCGACCTCAGAAAACTGTTGCCCGATGATCTGCCAGCCCGGTTTGACACCGGGCAACTTGCTGAAGCCATGCAGATCGAACGCTGGTTTGCCCAGCGAATCGCCTACTGCCTGCGTGAAACCGGTGCCGCCTCGGTGGTGGGCAAGCGCGGTAATGCCCTGCTGTATTTGATGAATTCGTCAAACGATAAATCGCCAGGTCATCCATCGCGGTCGCTGAAAAAATCCCGGCGGGCGAAACCATCGAGACGAACCATCTCTCATGAATCGGCGGACGTGGCGTAACAAGCGCAGGGCGGAAGGCCGGCCATTGCCTGCTGCCACGCTGTCACCAGGTGCGCAGCGTTAATCGTTGCGTGGTCGCGCTTTCCATAGGTCCTGGCATTACGCGCTAGCGCGGGCCCGGGATTCCCGCAAGCCGCGACTGAGAATGTCGCGCAACAGCGGCGAATAATCTTCAAACTTGGTCTTGTCCGGCGGTCCACTCGCATACTGGTAGATGGCGTCACGCGGTTTTTTGCCCAGCGAGATCAGCGTCGAGCTGACCGTTCCACGAGTCTCATTGCGAATGACCATGCTGGGCCGGCCCGGCGCCGCCGGGGGCCGCGCGAAGACTTTGCTGGCCACCGCCAGAAACTTGACCGGTGAATCGAGCATTTGCAACGTCAACAGTCGGCGGGCCATCGACACCCGCTCATCCATGGGATCGTTGACATCCAGGGCCCCAATAATGCTCAATCCTTCATCCAGTTCCGCCACATCCACGTCATTGCCGGCGTGAATCACCCAGCCACTTTCCGCGTCCGCCACCACCAGGTTGGCGCCGTCGTATTGGCCAGAGTGCAGTTCTTCCAAGGCCAAATCCACGGCCTGACGTGCCGAGTTCGTTTTCAACATCTCGCGACACAAGGCACTGCGGGATCGAGGCGTCGGCGGCACGTAAATCTTTCGCCGTTTGGTCACACCACAAAACATGCCCAGCTGATTGACTCCGAGATAGGTGCCTCCGGTCTGCTGATCGATACTGGCCAAGATCCGCGGTTTTCCAGACTGAATACTGGGTGTCAAACAGGGGCGGTCAAAGGCCTCCTCTCGGTTGGCGGCGACCAGAATCGGTGCCTCTGGGACAAGTTGATATAAGATTGCCAAAAGGCTCATGATTTCTCGCTTTTCAAAGATCGAACGGGTCAAATTGCGGTGAAAATAAACTTCGGAGCCGTCAATTTACCGGATTAAAAAAACGCCGACACCCCTATATGGGGGTGTGGTAACGAATTTGGTCCTTTCGCTTGGCAACGAAGCTAGCCGCTGGGGCTTAAACCGTTCAAGCATAAAGAGTTGGGATTCGGTTCATCGCGGTTTTGTACGCTCCCGCACCAAAAATCTCACCGGTACTTTGGTGCAAAGGCACATCAACGCATTCAGCCGGGGATCCGTGGCGGTTGTGGTGGGCAATTGACGCATGGCCGACTTTGGAATTCCCTGGCACAAAACTGCCGCGGCACGCTTCATTGCGTTGACAAAGCCGAGAATGTTTAGCAGATCTAACAGTTGGCGTGGGCCCTCCTGCTGGATTTGTGTCCAATGATCAACTTAAATCCTTGACGCTCAACGTGTAACCACGGAAACTGGCAC
>JBFILF010000343.1:0-6146 GCA_041599835.1 Pirellulaceae bacterium | reverse complement strand
GCAAGACGTCAGCGGCGCAATCGGGGCGCTTCCGCTCATTGAGCAGCTGTTCCAAGAATACTTCCAGAATTCTATCCTGCGGATCACTCATGACTTTGGATTTTTCGTTCCACACAATCGCGCAGCCGTTGCTTGGCTCGCTGCATTAAATTTTTGGCTCCGTTTTCTGTAATCTCCAAATTTTCGGCGATTTTAATTCGCGGCATTTTGTCCCGATACCGCATCTGCAATGCCCACTTGGATCGAGGATTGAGTTTTTCGAAACAGGCCGCCAAGGCATCCAAGTAATCATTGCCATGCTGATCGGTGACCCACTGCGTCCAAATTGTCTCAAACTTTTGCACGTCTTCGACGGCAATCACCTTTCCGGCCCGGCGCTGCACGGATATGTACAGGTTGTGAGCGATCCGTCTGAGGTAGGCCCCGGTCGCCGCGTCGTCGTAATATTGAAACGGTCGTTCCAATACCTTGAGGAAAGTATCCTGAGTCAAATCGTCGGCCAACGCACTGTCACAACCCAAAGCGCGCAGGTACCGCCATAGCCCGAGCTGGAATCGCTCGATCAATTCCGTCGGGTTGATGTCCGCGGCGGAGGTGCGCTGGGATTTGGCCGAGGTGGACGATTCCATACAGTCGTCTGAATTGAGAACGGTCGAACGGGCAAAGTGTACTCAAAACTCCAGAAATAGCGGCCTTTTGCCGCAAATCTGGCTCCGATAACCCACTCGGCTATCAACTCCATTGTCATCAAAAACGCCGCTTGTGCCATATGTTGGCAGCCCCTGGCGGCGAATTGCCAGGATTTGCACACCCGGACGACGCGAAAAAGAATTTGAACAGCGCCTGACACCCGGCAGCAGAGGTCGCCGCCTAGCACTTTCCGCCTAGCACTCGCCGCTTAGCACTCGCTTTGCGTCAAAACATTTCCGTGATCAGTTTTCCGCTGTTGGCGATCTTCATCGGCCGGCCGTTGGTGCTGGTAAACGTCGTTTCCAATGAGATGCCCATGGCGCGGCAGATCGATGCCATCAAGTCTTCGGACGAATAGGCCGGACCTTCGACCCGCGTGCCGTCTTCGTTCGTCTTGCCGATGGCGATGCCACCCTGAATGCCGGCACCGCCAACGACAACGCTCCAGGCCCGGGCCCAGTGATCGCGTCCGGCGTTTCCATTGATGCGGGGCGTTCGACCAAATTCACCCATCCAGATCACCGCAGTGTCTTCGTACAGACCGCGCTGAATGAGATCTTCCACCAAGGCGCTCATGCCGCGATCCAACGTGGGCAGCCGCTGGCCCTCAAGCGTAGGAAAGATGTTTTGGTGGTTGTCCCATCCGCCGAGATTGACCTCGACAAACGGCACACCGGCTTCGACCAGTCGCCGTGCCATCAAACAACCGCGGCCAAAATTGTTTTCACCGTACCGTTCGCGGACTTCGGTAGGTTCTTCGGCAACCCGAAACGCCCGCATTTGTTCGCTGGTCATTAGATTCAACGTTTTTTGCAGGACCTTGGCGTGTTCCTCCGCGGCCCGGCCCCGGTTTTCGCTGATAAACCCTTTTTCGATCAGGCTCAACGCTTGCATCCGCTGCGTCAGCCTGTCGGGTGGCAGCCCCATGTTCAGGTTGCGGACGTTGCCGTTGGAATCGACCGAAAACGGCGCCCAAGCCATGCCTAAGAAACCTGGCCCTTCACTGCCTCCGCCGACCGAAACGAATGGCGGAATATCCAATTCGCTGCGTTCCGGGGCCAACTGATGTGAGATCACCGAGCCGTAACTGGGATGCATGATATTGGGATTGGGTACATAGCCGGTGTGCATGTAGTAGCGGCCGCGCTGATGATCGGCTTCCCGCGTGCTCATGTTGCGGATGATGCTCATGCGATCCATCAGCTGGGCCGTCATCGGCATATGCTCGCAAATTTGAACGTCGCCGGTGGTGGCCATCGGTTGGAATGGACCTCCAGTGCTGGCGCCCGGTTTCATGTCCCAAATATCGATGGTTGAGGGTCCGCCACCCATCCACAGCAGAATGGCGCTTTTGCGGTTTCGCGCCAACGTTTTGGCATTGGCCGCCAACGTGTGGCCCATCGCCAGCGCCGACCCGGTAAAGGCCGAAGCGCCCAGCATGTGCTGCATGAAGTGGCGTCGCGACATTCCTGGTGGTGTTTGATATTGCATCGTATTGGTCCTCGTAAAGTGTATCGCAGTGCGGTTGCGACCCAATTCAATGATTAAATATGAACTCGTTGCTGTTGAGCACGACCCACCAGACATCCTGCAGGGCTGCGACTGGATCCCCGTCGCGCGCCGCCAAAAACTGCTGGGCCATCGTCATTTCTTGGTTCGTCGCGGGCCGCGAAAGCCCGGCCAGAAATAAGTAGTCGATCTTTTCTCGGCCGGACATATTTTGACCGAACAGCCAATCGAGAAAACCACCGGAACGACTGTCGGTCGCCTGGCGGATCAGATCGCCATTAAACATCATCAGCACTTGGGGGATCGTTCCATTAAACGATGTCGTTTCGTCGCCCTCGTCTGTCCCGAAGGCCCGCGTGAATTGCTGCAACCACATGTTTTTGCGACGTTCCTGTTCTTCGTAACTGCCGGCACTCTTGTGGGCCATCGTGGCAATCAAGAGGCTTTCATACAGTTGTTCGGCCTGCATCTGTCGCAAATAGAACCGCGAGAATCTGGGGATCTCTCCCGCCAACGGATCGTCTGATTTATTGCCGTCGCTAATGCGGCTGGATAGCGAATAGGGCCGACTGAGCACAATCCACTTGATCAGTTGCCGCAAGTCATAATCCGCAGCCCGAAACTCTTGAGACAAGTAATCCAATAGCTCAGGATGCGATGGGGGATTGTGCGGACCCAAATCATCAACCGGTTTGGTGAATCCGTATCCCAAAAAGTGACCCCACATTCGATTAACAATCGCCTGATCCAGGTAATCCGACTGCAACATCAATTTGGCCAGTTCTTGCCGCCGATTGACGTTGCTAACGGCCCCGTGTTTTTCGATCGAGGTGCCGTCGACGAAAACCGGGTAGGCAACCTTAACCAACCCGTTGCGCAATTCGTAAAACAGGTCCGCTTCGTCGATGAGGTTGCTCTCCCCTTGATAATTGACGTCCATCAACTCTGACGCCTGCCCCATTTGCACGGCGCGGCGGCCACCCCGCGCCCGGGTTTGACGGAAAAACGCGTTCATCTCCCAATATTTTTGCTGCTTCCATTCGTTGAACGGGTGGTTGTGGCATTGGGTGCATTGCACCTGCAAACCCAGAAAGATCCGCGATGTGGCCGCAGTGGCTTGAGCACCATTGTCCGCGTTCACTTTGTCAATCAAAAAATTCGTCGCGCCGTCGAAATTCTCGTTTTCGGGATCAGTCGAGCCCGTGGCGGTAACGAGTTCATACACCATCCGGTCGTAAGGTTTGTTGCGGGCAAAGCTGTCACGCAAATACTTTTGCATTCCGGCGCGATTGATCATCGAATTGTTGTCGTTGCCGCCGGTGCGGCCGATCAACAAGTTCGACCAGAGCGTGGTCCAATTGCGAGCAAATTCTTCGGTGTATTCCTCATCGTTTAACAGTCGATCGATGAGTTTTTCTTTTTTGCGTTTTGACTTGTCGCCAGTAAACGCCCGCAACTCGTCAACCGATGGAATCCGACCCAGCACATCCAAGTAAACCCGGCGACACCACTCGTAGTTCTTGGCCGCCGTCGCCGGCTCCAATTCATAAGCCCGCCACATCGACTCGATCATGCGATCGATTTCGTACACCTGTTCGATCTCCGCCGACCGCTGTGGCGCAGATTGAGCGGAAATGGATTGAAGCAATACCAAGCTCGCCGCCATCATGCAGCAGGCAAACCAATTCCTCATCATGGATACCCCTGCTCAGGCTCGTTTCGGTGGGGTGGAGGGGACGGCCTGAATTTTGTGTTAGAACCGATTCTAGCCCAAATCAAAACCCAATATCCCAATTTCACTTCGCCAAGTGATTTCAAGATTCAATGGATTGCGTGATTCGAAAACCAGTTTGGATTATGGTCAAAGGTGTATCAAAATTGAACAGGTGTATTATTTTGAGTCACCTAAAATGATGCAATCACCCAGTCCCATTTTGATGTCTTACCAATTAGCAAGGCAAATGTCCGCCGAATGGTTGGAACCAACGAGACTCGTGGAAAAAATATAGTTGTAATTGCCGGCCCAAGCTACCTGCCGTTTGGCAAGTAGCTTGGACACTACCTCGTCTCGGTTCCGGCCCCCACCATTGCCCGATAGCAATCGATGGGGCCCACCACTTCCACCGCTCGCTTGATGCAAGCTGCATGCCGAAAAAACGGTCATTTTTTTATGGGTGGGTATCTTCGCTTGGCATCCTGCCCTTGAAAGCGGTCAATTGTGACGTTTGTCAAACCTCACCCGTTTCTTTTGCCTCTCCCAGGCTAAGACAGCTGCGGCGAAGTTTTCTGTTTTGTTCAATTTTCCGACTTATATGGACGATTAACGAATTGACGATGCGAACAGGTTTCGCTCGTTTCCCGATTCTATCGATCGTTGGGACCCCGCATTCTGGTTATCCAACGATTGAAAATCGCTTTGACCCGGTCTCTATCAGCGATCGAGGGGCCGACCCAGGTTTTCTGAAACACAAGGAAGTGATCGATGCGTTCTGCAATGTTGCTGACCGCTGTGGCAATTGCCGCTTGCGGATTCTCTGGATGTATGATGCCGCACGGGGGTGGTGCTGGATGTGGGACCGACTGGTACGGAACTGGCGGCTGCGCTGAGGGCGCGTCTTGCGTTTCCTGCAGTTCGTTGCCGCCGCGCGATGTGACGGTTGCCTCTCCCGGCCTGTGTGGCCTTGGTGCGGGAGTTGGGCTAAATGGATTTGGCTGCCAGAGCTGGGGTGGAAATGCTGCCGCCGGTTGCGGCTGTGGCGATACCGGATGCGGCGGCGGATGCGGCCAAGGGCTGGTGCGACGGGGTTCGGCTAATTGGTGCGGCGTCGGCGGATGGTTCCGCGGACGAGCTTGCGGAAATGGACTCAGTGCCGGGGCATGCGGCTGCGGTGATGTTGGCTGCCGAGGCGGTGGCGGGGGCGGGCTGCGAGCTCGTGCTTGCGGCTGTGGCGATTCCAGTTGCGGCGGAGTATGCGACGGCGCCGACAGCGCCGGATGCGGCTGTGGCAACGTCGGTTGCCGCGGCGGATGCCGTGGAATTCTCCGCGGTGGCGCATGTGGATGTGGCGACACCGGCGGCGGTCATGTCGGCGCGGTACGCGGTGCCGGATGCGGTTGCGGCGATACTGGTTGTGGTGGCGGATGTGGCTTGGCTCAAGGCCTTGGCCGCGGAGGCGTTGGCGGTTCTATCGGCGGTTGTGCCGGTTGTGGTTCTGCCATGTGCAACGGTGCTTGCGGAGGTCGCGGCCTCGGAGCTCACCGGCTAGCGGGCGCGGGCTGTGGCATTAATGGTTGCGGTATCGGCGGCCGTTTATGCAACAATTGCCGCGGACGCGGATTGGGCAGTGGCATTTTTGGAGCGTCTAATCCTTACGGTGGCGTCCCGCATACCAATCCGGCTGGCCCAAGTGCCGGCGGCCCGGTGGCGGCGTACGCGTATCCTTATTACACAACACGAGGCCCACGGGATTTTCTCATGAAGAACCCGCCTTCGATTGGTTGGTAATTTCATCAAGCAAACGATCGGTCACGAAAAAGGGCTGTCCGCGCTGGGACGGCCCTTTTTTATTTACGGCACTCGTTTATTGATTGGCACCCGCTCATCGCCAACTCCCGATCGGACCGGTTTTTATTGGCTTATTTGCGTGGTCGCCTGGTCAGACCGTCAAATCGATCGTTTGCCACAAGCTGGGATCTTCGGCGATGGGAAACTCTGGCCCGATGGACAGCGTTTGCCAACCTAGTTCGCGGTCGACCACCGCGTAATTGAATCCCAACTTTCGATGCTCGTCGGGCCCCCAACCGGTCAGGGCGGAGCCGGGTATCCACACGCTCAGTCGATAGCCGCCAACCCTTTTTTTGGAAAGCACTTTCAGCGCGGCTTGATTCATCGTTTTGGGATCTTCTTTCGAGCGATTGATTTTCAGCATCGTGGCAATGGGATCTTC
>JBFILF010000342.1:0-6152 GCA_041599835.1 Pirellulaceae bacterium | reverse complement strand
CAGGGAATCCGGCAGCTGAGAATTCGCCATGGCACGTACGGAGGCGGAAAAGCTGCCGTGTTCAACAACACAAACCGTCGGTACCGCTTCAAATCTCTTAGTGCCGCGCCCAATCCGATCGCGCCTCCCCAATCGTGAACGACCAGCGTGACCCGGTACAGGTCGAGCTGAGAAACGAAATCAACCAGGTTGGCAATGTGCTGGTCGAGGCGGTACCGGTAATGGGCCGGTTTGTCACTCAATCCACAGCCAATGTGGTCCACCGCGATCGTTCGATGCGTCGGGGAATAGTGCTGGATCAATCGGCGGAAATAAAACGACCAGGTGGGATTCCCGTGTACCATCAACATCGGATCGCCTTGACCTTCGTCGATGTAGTGCATCCACTGGTTTGAAACCACCGCAAAATGACCGGGCCACGGGTAATCGGCTAGCCCGTCGCGCCAGGAGGGAGCAACCGAATCTGTAGCAGCAAGTGGCGGGGAAACTGGTGGCTGGGCCATGAAAAAAAGCGTTGGCGTTCAGACGAGTTGAATCAGGCATCGGCGCTCGACGTTGACCATAGATGATTCAATGGTCATTCACAATTGGTCAACGAAATTTGCAGGTCAGCCGATTGCGGGATTGAAGGCGGCGTGCCGCGACGATCACTTTTGAAAATTATCATCCCGCTCAAAAAACAAGACATGTTGCCAGGGCAGTTCGTCAAATTGTTCAACCAGTTTGAATCCGTTGGCTGGAAATTCCTTCATGATTTGTTTCTTGCTCATTTTGTGCAGCTCTTTGATCGGCACGTCGGGGTCCTCTGCGCGGAATTCCACCAGCGCTACGCGTCCCCCCGGTTTGAGCGCGCGGCGAATCGCCGCCAACATTAATTCGGGATGGGAAAATTCGTGGTACACGTCCACCAGTAATACCAGGTCGCAGCTGCCGGGCATCAGCCGCGGATCATGCACGGACCCCAATACCGGTACGACGTTTTCAATCCGCTGGTCTTCCATCCGCTTTCGCAACAATTCCAGCATCTCCGCCTGGATATCGACGGCCAGCACCGTTCCATTATTTCCGATCAATTGCGCAATTCTCAGCGCATAGTAACCGTTGCCGCAGCCCATATCGCAAACGGTATGACCCGGCTGGAGTCCAAGATTGGTCAGCAGCAGTGAGCATCGCTCTTCGCGCTCGCGCGTTTCCCGCATCAGCCATTCGGCACCTGTGTAGTGCATGGTCCGCGCGATGGTGCGGCCCATGTACGATTGCCGGGCCGGCGGGGGCCATTGCGGCTCGGTGGCGGTCGCGGCCTGTGGTTCATCCTGCTGGAAAACTGCCAGCGGCCATCCGCCACACAACAATCCCAGTGCAATCCATCGAAACAAATTGGTCATGGGGAGGCCTCGCATTTAGCGACAAGAATCGTGACGCAGCACCTATCATCATAGAATCGGCTGGCCGGTGGCAACATCAGCCACGTTTGGGACGGTTTGCGGTGGCCCGTTCCGACGCGGAATGGGGACACCATTCCCTGACTTTCGAGACCTTCCAGGCCGTACATATTGACGCGGGAAAAATTGCAAACAAAATAGTTTTCACCTTTGAATAGATTGCAAACAATCCAACCGAATCAGATCGACTCGCCCTTTTCCCAGTTGTCCGGTTCCGGACATGCGATCTGATTGACCTTCCTTGACGTGCACCCGGATTTGCAACATGAGTATCGCTGTCGTGACCGGTTCGGCCGGTCTGATCGGCTCGGAGGCCGTTCGCCATTTCGCCAATCAAGGACTGACCGTAGTCGGCATTGACAACGACATGCGGCGCGAATTCTTTGGAGACGACGCCTCCACGCGTTGGCAGGTGACGGCATTGCAGGCCGAATTGGGTTCGGCTTATCGCCACGTAGACGGCGACATCCGCGATGATTTGTTAATCGGCAACATTTTTGCCGAGTATGCCGACGACATCCAACTGATCGTCCATGCCGCGGCCCAGCCTTCGCATGACTGGGCGACCGGCGACCCGCAGGCCGATTTTACTATCAACGCCAACGGCACGCTGAATTTGCTGGAGGCAACGCGCAACTATTGCCCTGCCGCCGTATTTATTTTTACGTCGACCAACAAGGTATACGGGGATCGGCCAAATCAATTGCCGCTGCACGAGACCCCAACTCGCTGGGAAATCGAAAGCTCCCACACCTACTACGAAGGCATCCGTGAAGACATGTCGCTGGACCAGTGCATGCATAGCCTGTTCGGCGCATCTAAAGTCGCGGCCGATGTGCTGGTTCAGGAGTACGGCCGGTACTTTGGTTTGTACACCGCATGTTTTCGAGGGGGCTGCCTGACCGGCCCTAATCAATGCGGCACCCAACTGCATGGATTTCTGGCGTATCTGGTCAAGTGCACCGTGACGGGCTCGCCGTATACGATTTTTGGTTACCAGGGCAAACAGGTGCGGGACAACATCCACAGCCACGATCTGATTCAGGCGTTTGATCATTTCTTTCAGAAACCGCGTGTCGCCGAGGTGTACAACATTGGCGGTGGACGGGTCAGCCATTGCTCGATGCGGGAAGCGATCGAAATCTGTCAGCGGATATCCGGGCGCGAGCTAGACGTCACCTACTCGCCGGAAAACCGGCGTGGCGATCACATTTGGTATATCAGCGACAACAGCAAATTTCAGCGGCATTATCCCGGCTGGCAGCTGACACGCAACGTCGATGACATTTGCCGCGAGATTTACCTAGCCAACGTCGAGCGGTGGCAGGAGCAGCCAGCCCGATGATCGATCGCGGCAAATTCAATTTGCTGGGCGTCAACATTGATGCCGTGGACTACGAGGCGGCTGTGCTCCGCATCGTTCGCGCCGCCGAGTTACCGTCCGCACTGGGTGTGTCAGCGTTGGCCGTGCATGGGGTGATGACCGGGGTATTGGATCGCACGCACCGTCACCGGCTGAACCAGTTGGAATTGATCGTGCCCGATGGACAGCCCGTTCGTTGGGGCTTGAACTGGATGCACCGTACCGCATTGCGCGAGCGGGTGTACGGTCCCGAGTTGATGCTGCGAGTGTGTGGCGCGGCGGCCCGGCAGGGGTTGCCGGTGTTTTTGTACGGCGGTACGGCAAAGCTGCTGGACCACTTGCAGCAGGTGCTTTGCCACCGTTTTCCGGCATTGCAGATTGCCGGCGTCCGCCCGTCGCAATTTCGTCGCTTGACCAATTTGGAAAAGCAACAAGTGGTCGATGAAGTGTTGGCCAGCGGCGCGCGGATCACCTTTGTCGGTTTGGGCTGTCCGCGCCAGGAAGTCTGGGCTTATGAATTCAAGGACGCACTGAACATGCCGGTGTTGGCTGTGGGCGCGGCGTTCGCGTTTCATGCCGGCCAGCTGGCCCAGGCGCCAACCTGGATGCAACGATTGGGCCTGGAGTGGATTTATCGCTTGTGGCGAGAACCGCTACGTTTGTGGAAACGATACTTGTTGCTCAACCCGATGTACGCGGGTCTGCTGATGTTACAGAAAGTCGGGTTGCGCCGGTTCGATACCGGGGACACTGTCCCGCCGGCCAAAGAAGTCCTGTACGGTTAACAGCGCCACGCATTGCCCACAAGCAATACCGGCCGGCCAATTCGACTTGTCGAACGATTGCGGTTGCTTAAGAATAGCCATAGTCGTCAGAATGTTAATTCCGAACTTCGATCGTTTGTAGCAGGCGTATGTTAAGGACTTTTTTGCGGGCCAAAATCCACCGCGCTACGGTGACCCAGGCCGATTTGAATTACGAAGGCAGCATCACCATCGACGTGAACTTGCTGCAGTCGGCTGGGATTTCGGCGTTTGAGCGGGTGGAGATTTACGATATCACCAACGGCAATCGCCTATCCACCTACGCCATTGAAGGGGCGGCCGGCAGCGGCGACATCTGCATCAATGGTGCCGCGGCGCGGCTGGTCGATCCGGGGGATCACGTAATCATTTGCTGTTATGGCGAACTGCACGGTGACGAGTTGGATGATCACGAGGTCAAGGTGGTTCACGTTGACCAGCACAACCACGTCACTGAGATTGCCAGGCACGCCCCGCTGGCGGCGCGGGGTTGATCGATTCGCGCCTGGAGCCTTGTCGGAAAACCCGCACCTATGCAGCCGCCCTTTGAAAAACGCCGAGACGCAGTGCGTCGCAAGTTCAAATTGCTTGGCGCCGATGCAATGCTGGTTTCCGACGAAACCAACGTCACGTATTTGACCGGTTTTACGGGCGACTCCAGTTACCTGTTGTTGACGACGCGCCAGGCCGTGTTACTGAGTGACTCCCGGTACACCATCCAGATTGACGAGGAGTGCCCGCAGCTCGATCGAGAGATCCGCACGGCGCAAACGACGTTGCTGCAGTTGTCTGCCAAGGCAATTAAGGCGGCGCGACCCAAGGCGCTGGCGGTGGAAGCGGACCAGCTGGTGAAATCGACTTATGATCAGCTGGCATCCGAGTTGACGTCGACCCACCTGGTGGACACATCGGAACTGGTCGAAGGTTTGCGCGCCATCAAAGACAAGAGCGAACTGGAAAACATTCGCGGCTCGATTCAAATTGCCGAGCGAGCTTTTGAGGTGATTCGTGCACAATTGCGCGGCGACCAAACGGAACGGCAAATCGCCCACAACCTGGAACACCAAATGCGCCAATTTGGCGCGTCGCGCTGCGCATTTGATCCGATCGTGGGGGCGGGCTCGCGCGGTGCCCTGCCGCATGGCCAGCCCTCGCAGCAAACGATTGGCGGTCAGCCGTTCGTATTGATCGATTGGGGCGCCCAGTTTCAGGGCTACGCCAGCGACTTGACCCGAATTTTGGTGACCGGTAAAATCTCGCCGAAATTGCAGCGGATTTACGACGTTGTGCTGCGGGCGCAAAAGTCGGCCATCAGCAAACTGCGTCCCGGAGTGAAGTTTTCCGATGTCGACCGTGCCGCCCGCAAAGTGATTGAGGATGCCGGACATGGACGACGGTTTGGCCACGGATTGGGGCACGGATTCGGCCTGCAGATTCACGAGCAACCGCGATTAAGCCCCGTGGCAACCGGCGCGTTGAAGTCAGGCATGGTGGTCACCATCGAGCCGGGTATCTATTTGTTGGATTGGGGAGGTGTGCGGATCGAAGACGACGTGTTAATCACGCGGGACGGTTGTGAAGTATTAACGAGTGTTCCCAAACAGCTGGAACAATCGATTGTGGACCTAATTTGATTAACTGCGGTAGCATGAGTGCCAAGAGCAATATGCATAACGATGCAAGGTGCCCTGTTGTACACTGCAGTGGCGGGCCAACGGAATGGCGCCCGTTGGATTTTTGTGGAGCGTTAAATGCCTGGTGACAAAGAAGCCGAAATGGGCGATTCCGAACAAAGTGATGTGTTCGATCTCGATCGGATTCGCAAGATGATCGAGTTAATGAAAGAACACGATCTGAGCGAAGTCGATTTGCGGCAAGCGAGTCAGCGAATTCGATTGCGACGCGGCAGCGATCAGCCGGTGTTCACGCTGCCGGCCACCGCACCGGCTGCATCCGCTGCGCCGCCGGTGACGGCCAGCCCGGCCGCGGCCGCTCCGCCGGAAATTGACAACGCCACCTACATCACTTGCCCGATGGTTGGCACGTTCTATTCGCGGCCCAAGCCGGATGCACCGTCGTTTGTCAAAGTCGGGGACTTTGTGGAAGCCGATACGGTCGTCTGCCTGGTTGAGGCGATGAAGATGTTCAACGAGATACCGGCAGGCATCGCCGGCCGGATTGTTGAAGTGCTAGTCAAAAACGAAGAAGCTGTGGACGTTAACCGGCGCCTGTTTCGAATCGAACCTGCCTGAGCCGGCCGCGCGTTCTCGCCAGGCCCATCAACGGCCCAGGTTGCGGCACTCGTCACCGTTTAATAACTGAACCGATATGTACAACCGGATCCTGATTGCGAACCGCGGTGAGATCGCTTTAAGAATCATCCGCGCCTGCAAGGAGTTGGGTGTGGAAACGGTTGTTATCTTCAGCGAAGCGGATCGCGGCAGCGCCTATCTGGAACTGGCCGATGAGACGTTCTGTGTGGGACCTGCCAAGTCCACCGAAAGTTACCTCAAGATCGACCAGATCATCAGCGCCGCCGAAGTG
>JBFILF010000341.1:0-6155 GCA_041599835.1 Pirellulaceae bacterium | reverse complement strand
TCCTTATGGTTTTGACAGTGATTTTCCAGCTGTCAACGGTTGGCGGCCAGCTAGCTCCACAGCAACGTGAGGCTCCGACCACCAGGGATTCGGCGTGGCTGACCGGTCGCCAGCTGGAACGGGCTCTGCAACACCGGGTGTCCATTTCATGGAGCCAAGCCCCATTGCGGCAATCGCTCCGGCACTTTTCAGACAAACAACGGGTGGCGGTGTTCCTCGATCGGCGAGTGGACCCTGGCCGCCTGCTCGAATTGGATCTGAACGAGGAAACGGTGTTGGAGGTGCTGTATCGCATCGCGGATGCGACCGGTTGTGCCGTTTGCCAGCTAGATAGTGTTTTCTACATCGGGCCGCGTGAGGAAGTTGCCGGTTTGATTGCCTACCGACGCCAGATGCGTGAACGATTGCGTGACCTGGAGGCCGACCAGCGGCGGTCGTTGTTGGCAAAACAATCGATGGCGTGGCCCACGCTGACGCGACCTCAACAGCTGCTGGAGCAATTGCAGCAAGACGTTTCGTTTGTCGCGAACAAGATCACGTTGCCCCACGACCTGTGGCCCGCCTATGACTTGCCACCGCTGAGTCTGCTGGACCGCGGACTGCTCGTACCGTTTGGGTTTGGTTATTCGATTCGGTTGGCAGCCGTGGCCGATTCGGTAACGGAGGGCGGGCAAGCTCCCGTTTTGGAGGTGACACCGTTCAATGCACCGGCAACGACGGCTCTCAGCATGAACAAGCGGCTGAAAAAATCGCAATTCGATCAGCTGCGACAACTTTTCCCAGATGTATCGTTTGAGAATACCGCCGGTTTGCGGGCTGAGGGCATAACGCCCCTGCAGGCTTACAGCGTTCAACGCACGGTTGCCGGATGGCGGTCGAGGTCATCAGGCACGGATGAAACTGGGCGGAGAGTCGTTAGCCTCAAAACGGTTTCATCGCTGGGCAGTGTGCTCAATAAAGTGGCTGACCAATTGGATCTGCAACTGCAATACGATGCCGAATGTGTGCCCATTTTGCGCAACCGGATCACCGTTGATGTTACCCAGGTTAGCTATGCCGAGCTGATTGAAACTGCCCTGGCCGGCACCGAATTGGAGTACGAGTTGACGGAAACGCACCTAATCGTTCGGCTCCGCGAAAGAAGATGATTCGATGATATGTCGGTGGCAATCGAGGCAACGCCGACGATGCTAACCGTCGCGTCCCGAGTTGTCTCGCTTCTCAAACTCCGTCGCTTCGATCGTAACCTGTTGTTGGGCGTCGTTGGACAACTCGATCTTAATCGGCGTGGAAGTTGTGCTGAGAAACTTGCGGTCAACGCGCCGCGGTATCGGTTCGCCGCCATCGTCTCGCAACTTGGCTGGCACAAGGTCCTCCAACGTCACTTTGTGCCAGCCAACGGCAGCACCCGACTTGGGCGGGGTGGATTGGTACAGCAACGTGAATTTTCCGTTTTGATCCGTCTCGCCGCTGGAACTGAGGCCAAAGTTGAGTTCCTCGGGATCGGGATGAAACATCACCTTGAATTCCGGTAACGGCTGGCCGTTTAGCATCAGAACGCCTTCGACCTCGACTAGATCAGGTGTATTAACGCCGCAACCGCACAGCAGAACCAGCAATCCAGGCAGCCAAAGATTTCGGAGATCTGAGCATCTCATGGGTCGAATCCTTTATCGTGCAATGTGTTTCCGTACTCGTTGTGTGAATTAGAAACAGCCCGGTAGACACGGGCTTTGGTTACCACTCATCGACTAGAATTCGGACGAAATGATTTCGCGGCCGCCGCGGGTGCTCATCGCCTGATACGTCACCATGTCGATCGTATCGTTCACGAATCGCGTGGACCCGTCGTTGAATGAAAAGTTTGCTCCCGACGGGTGGCCGCTGCCAAACGCCGACAACCGCTCGTCCTTGTTTTGCCAGGTGTCGGCAGCACCCTCCGGCAGCATGTAGTTCAACGGCATTCGCATGCTCGCCAAGACATGATTGCCACCGTGGCCGCCGCCAAACCAACCCCAGGCCCCCACACTGCCAATCGGATACTTGGCTTTCGTGCTGTTGGCGAACAGCACGTCGTCGTACACCGGATCAAAATGCTTTTTCTCGCCAAACATGATCGTTTGCGAAGTGCCATCCACCAGCTCGCCCATCCGTAGCGGCCGCTCGTTGTCGGTGATATTGGACTGCGAAAGAAAAGCTTGCGAATTGGGTCCGACAAAAAACAGAGTACCGTCGTAAATCAAATCCGTATCGCCAAAGTAACCCGAAAACGTCCCGATACAGCCGGCATAGCTGGTCATGCCAAACCAACCCCGCGGATAGCCAAACCCTGAATGAGCCAGTTCCACCACGGGATCCGGCAGCGGATCGGAAGGGCAGACATAGGTCGCGATGATGGTCGCAGAAATCGCCCCGTCGTCCAGCATACCCGTGGATGGATTGACCGAATTGGATTTGGCCGCATCGGCGTTATCCGCGAAGTCCCATTGGTTATACAAGGTGTCTTGTTCAATGTAGGGCAACAGCAGCGCGAAAATCGTGTGCCCGTAATAACGCAATGTGTAGGGCATAGCCGATTCGCCAGAGAATTGGGCGTTTTGATAAAGTCCGCCCGGATATCGCCGCAAGGCACCCTCGTAGTTATGCGTGGCCAAGGCAAGCTGACGGAGATTATTGGCACAGCTCGTCCGCCGCGCCGCCTCACGAATACTTTGCACGGCGGGCATCAGCATGCCCATCAAAATACCGATGATCGCTATGACGACCAACAATTCGATAAGCGTAAATCCATTACGGCGGCTCCAACTCAATACGGACATCGTTACTACTCCTGCGATGACGATGAGGGATGAGTCTATTTCCTGACCGAGGACCGACCTCTGGCGTCAGAATATGAGTTGGATCAAACCGTCGCAAGGAGCGCCAGCGACGTGTTAAAAATTTTTGACAAAACCAAAATTTGTTTTTCGAAACAAAACCGAAACTTTCAAATTTATTATGTCGGGCGCGCGCGAAGTGCGATTTAGAAATCTTAATATGCAAAGCAAAACGAAACTTAAACTTTGGTAATCGGCCTGCTCGTTTGTTGCAGCGCGTCAATTTGGCGCCGCTCAATTTGCGCGGCAACATTTACGCGGTTCAATAAGCGGTGTTAAATCGCGGTTCAGTTAGCGCGGTTGATAAGCGCTGTCCAATTAGCGCCCTTCAATCAGCGCGGCTCGTTAGAAAGGGCTGGATAAGCCCCGCATCACTGCCATTGGCCATGCAGCGCGTACCAAAAATCCACGGCGTCGATTTCCTGGTGGCTGCCGTGGCCGTCATCTGTCGTTGCTTCCATCCACACAAAATCAGTGGCGTCAATGTTGACGCCGTCCAGGTAGGCCTGCAACGCCGAACCGCGGGCACGCAGATGGTCGTTTTCGTCGAATCCTGACATGACTAACGAATTCGAACCGCCGCCACCGTTAATTCGCAATCGCGAGAAATCTTCGACGCTAACCCGGTTTCCCGAACGTTGCATCGTGGCCACGCCATCGGCGAAGGAAAACTGATCGTCGCCATGATCGCCCTGGAATCGCGCCGCATCAGATCCGCCATTGCCGTCCACCCGCGTCTGCTCAAATCCGATCAAGCCCGTGTGGTAGGTGGTGCCCCACACCCAAGTTGATGTGCCGGTCGAGTACATCACATCCTGGCCGTGGGTTCCCACGAACACGGCGTGGTCGACTCCTCCATTGCTGGCGATCACCGATTGTCGCTCAAAACCCATGGCTGAAATCGAGAAACCGTTGCCACTGAGCTCCGCTCGATAATGATCGCCGCGATACCGGTCGTTCCCGGCGGAATCATACAAATGGGCCACGTCGTTGCCGCGGCCTGAATCGGCAGTGGCAAACACCTGGTCAAAACCCACCGCCTGATTCTCATAGTGGCCGCTGCGCATGGTGGACTGGCTGGGGTTTGCCACCAAACGATCATCCGCGTCGCTATCGTAAAACCGCACAACGTCGTGACCACCTCCGGCGAATGCGCGGGTGTGTTCAACGCCCGCTGCGCTGACCCTGGCGCCGGCCAGATTGGCGTGTGATGATCTGCCGGTCAGATGCACGCTATCGTTTCCGGCCGAACCGTGTATGACCAGAGAATCCATCCCCCCACCGGCATGCACCGCGACGTTATCAAACGCATGGACCGAAACCTGGAATTGTGAATTGCCCAAATAGGATTTGTTCCGCGAAAATGAAATTCGTTCGTCGCCGTCGCCACCGTGCAACTTAGCGGTATCGTGGCCGCTGCCGCCAAACGCCGTAATTGTTTCCACTTGGAACGCCCGGTTTATGTAACCCGCGCCGCGCATTTGCGCCCAGTGCTTTTTCCATTCAAAATGATCGTTGCCAGCCGTGTTTTGAAAAATGGCCTTGTCCTGGCCACCGCCCGCAAAGACAAGGATTCGCGAAAACTGATCACTGGCAATCGACAGCTGCGAATTTGTCGCCTGGACTTGCCCGCCAGTCAGATTGATCGTGTCGTTTTCATCGCCCAGCTGTAGACGCAGTGAGTCGTTTCCAGCAAAGCTGCGTAGTTTGATGTTTTGCACCTGGTTCTCTGAGAATTCGTAACTGACAGAATTGACCGTGACTTCCACGCCATGTTGCGTGTTGATGGCAATCACATCATTTTGGAACGTGCCAAATATGCTGAGTTTGCCATTGTGCAACGAAACCAGGTTGTCCAATCGCAAATCGAAGGACGTCGCGTTGCCCGACACCTTGATGTAATAAGTGTTGCCACCGTCAACCGCCACGTCGTTTCGCGCCAATCCGGCCGACGAAACGGCCGACCCGATGCGGTGCAGTGACTGATCATAAATCTCAATTTGCAGACCGGGCGCTTGAATTCGTGAGGTCAGCAATCCATCTCGCGCGGCGGTTACCTGGTACCACGTCTCGCCAGTGACGGATTGGTTCTGAAGCAGGGTCGATGCGACCGTGCCCAAATCGACTGCAGCCACGGCCGGGTCAAAATCCAGATCGATCCCGTAATGCCCGATTCCGTCGGCCGTCGACAAGGTCAGCGTGTAATTCTGATTGGCCTGCACCTGAAACGTCACTTGGTTGCCGTGGATCGACAGCAGGTTGTGATTGAGCTTGAGGACCGCTTCCAAATCGTGGGTCGTGTCCAACGTCAACGTGACAACACCGCTGGCTGACGCCGTAAATGAAAACGCGTCAACATCAGTGAACTTCCCAATGGTTCCTTCAATTTGCGCGCCGTTGACCACATTTCCGATCCAGGTGGCCGAAGCCGCGGCGCCTGAATGGGCGTCGTGAACCACCGCGTTAATAGCGGCAGCCAGATTGATGCGGTGGTAGGTTCCGCCGGTGACGGCGTCATAGAATCGATCGGCCGTCTGGCGAAAATGGTGATACAGCGCGTCCTGCGTGACATTGTCTTGGCCCATGAATTGAAAAGCTTGACGCAAAATCGCGCTGGCACCGGCCACATAGGGGGCTGCCATGCTGGTACCCGACGCGCCGAGAAATTGGTTGGTTTGGGCGCCGCCAAACAGGTGATCCGGTACCGCGCTGCGAATCGATTCGCCGGGGGCCACCAGCACGCGCCCGTTACGCTGACTGAAATCACTGAAGTTGCCATCGGCGTCGTAACTGGCCACCGGCACCACCAAATTGCTGACCGCCGGATAGCTCAATCCGGATTGCCCATATTGGGCAAACGAGTTGCCGGCCGCCACGCTGATAAAAATTCCGTCCGCTTCCAGCTGTGCGAACTCATCTTCCAGCGTTGCCCATTCGGGCAGGTTATGGGCGTTCCATTCCACGCCCAGCGATAGGTTGACCGTAGTAATTGGATTTTCAAATGCAGCTCGGTTCTCGTGCACCCAGTCCAGCGCTTGCTCAACCCATTGCAGCGTGCCGTGGCCGTTATCGTCAAAGACTCGCAATCCAATTAGGTCGACGCCCGGCGCGACGCCCCGGTGAATGGCATCGCGGCTGCCGACAATGCCAGCCACGTGGGTGCCGTGGTACCCGGCGGGGCCGTCGTCGTAGGGGTTGGCATCGTTTTCCGCAAAATCCCAACCGCCGACAACCGAACTGTTGCCCAGCCCGCCTCCCAAATCATCGTGAAACGCATAG
>JBFILF010000340.1:0-6157 GCA_041599835.1 Pirellulaceae bacterium | reverse complement strand
CGGGCGATCAGGTCTCTAACACCGCGAAATTCATCGGCGGACATATCCCTGGGGTCGGGTATTTCCCAATCCTCTTGTCGAGACGTTGGGATATGGGGACAGACATCGCCACATCCCATGGTAATCGCCGCATCAAATTCAATTTGGGGCAATTCATCCAGCGATTTCGAACGATGTTGGCTCAAGTCGTAGGCCAGCTCGTTCATGGCGTCGATTGCCTTGGGGTTTATTTTCCCGGACGGTCGCGAGCCAGCGCTGTAGGCTTCAACTTGATCGCCTCCGTAAATTCGGGCAAATGCTTCAGCCATTTGGCTGCGATTGGAATTTTCCACGCATACAAAAAGTAACTTTTTGACGCTTTTCATGTGATCGAGCCCAGAATGTTTGCCATCAGAAATAGAAATACAGCGTACACAAGACCAACGAACTTAAAATAGTTCGTAACGATACATCGCGGGTATTTCCCAACTTAGAATGCGCTGGCCCCAGATGATTTCCTCACCTGCGGCGAAAAACGCGGCGACCGGCAATGCGAATAACGCCCAGCTGACAATTAAGCTGGTTGGCGGCGGCAAGTTCTGATTCGTGGCGGCTGACATCGTTTATTTGATCAACAGTCTGGATCATTGAGGAAGAGTTTTGGGTCGTTGACTTTTCCAAGATATTTCAAATCGAACACGGGCATGACGATTCCCGGCTTTCGTTAGTTGATTTTTCCGGGTTGCCTGCCGGTGGCAGAGATTTTCTGGCTGATACTCGACAATGACCTGGGTTTAACGTCGAATAGAGTTTAAGTCGCCGAAACAGTTACCTCCAAAACGAACCAACCAACGTGCTGACAAGAATAGTCCTGCTGTTCATTCTGTTGCCTCTGGCGGATCTGATTTTGATGCTGATGCTGGCCCGCACGCATTGGCAGGCTACGGTGCTGTGGATCGTGGTAACCGCATTGTTCGGCATTTGGTGCATGAGGCGCCAAGGCACTTACGTGGTCCGCCAAATGCGGGTTTCCTTAAATCAAAATCAGGTCCCCGGAGATGTTATCATGGAAGGCGTCATCGTAGTTTTTGCTGGCCTGCTGTTGATCCTGCCTGGGCTGATAACCGATCTGTTTGGCCTATCGCTATTATTTAGACCAGCGCGTCGCTGGTATCGAAATCAGTTTGTGGCTTGGCTCAAAAAACACGTGACGGCAGTAAAATATGACATGCGCCAGGCAGGCAGTGATTCCGATGTGGTTGATGCAACGGTCGTGGGTCGACGAAGCAATCGTGCTGACGCGGGGTCCGATTCCATCAAATTGCCCTCCCAACATTGAGGGACGTCGGCATGAGCATGACTTACTTCAAACGATACCGAATGCATTTTGACTTGCGAGGGAAACTGCCCGATATCCCCGACGTGCCGCTGGGTTACCGCTTTCTGCCGTGGCGGGCGGAATTGATCAACGCCCATGCGGATGCCAAGTTTCAAAGTTTTCGCAACGAACTGGACGCGAACGTGTTTCCGTGCCTGGGACAGCGCGACGGTTGTCAAAGCCTGATGAAGGAGATCAGCAACCGCGCGGGATTTGTGCCAGAGGCCACTTGGCTGGTCGTGCATCACGGCGGGTCAAGGCGTCCGGACAATTGCGGTACCGTGCAAGGCATCAACGATCATGCCCAAATCGGGTCGATTCAAAATCTTGGAATCGTCAGCGCGCACCGCGGTCGCGGACTGGGCCGCGCCCTGTTGATTCGGGCGCTGCATGGTTTTCGCAGCATCGATTTAATTACTGCATCGCTGGAAGTCACCGCCAAGAATCGACATGCAATTCAGCTTTACCAACGCTTTGGCTTTAAAATCGTGCGGACGGTGTTCAAATCGATCGAAGTGGTAGGCGTGTAGCCGCGCGGGCTATTTGACGTGGCCATCGGAACGCGGCGATTGCGCCTGTCGCTGCTCTGCAGCTGTATCGCCGTCGGACACGGAATTCTTGATTCGAGCAACATCGATCGGGTTTTCAAAACTCAGCATGTCAATTGAATCCTCGTCTCCCGACACGGCCATCCCGGAAATCTTCCAGCCACTGGAATTGTGACGCAGGATCCACGTCAGTTTAATCGGTGGGTGATTCGCGGCGTCAGGTGTTTGGCGAACAAGGCAATCGACGTGCGCATTACGTTTTTTTAACGTGTCGTAGCGGGCCGGCAATATCTCGAACACGGCGTCGGGTGATCCAGGCGACGCCAGTTCCAGATTGGCCTTCGAGGTTTCGATAATGGCGCGCTCGGTCAACAGTTGTTGTGCCGAGATTTGATCACCGGATTGCAGGGACCGCAAAAAGACCTGGCAAACCTTCTCCGGCGACGAGTTCATGTTGAGACGGTTTCCCTTGGGAATTGCAGCCGGAGAGTCTTGGCTGCTCGACATCGAAGCCGCCACAATCTGTGCCGGTTCATTTTGAGTGGTGGCCGGCGTGGATTCGTGACGGTTGTCCGTCAATTCTCCGGCTGGTTGATGGCAGCCCGCCACCAACAGGCAAGTGGATACTATCGCCAGAGCCATGAACCGCCGGCCGGCAATGGCACCACATGGCTCCAAACTCCGTTGCAACAACATGCGGGACAACTCCTTTGTCCTGATTTTGCGCTCGTCAAATCATATCCGCCCGGGGATTGTGAAAAGATTTCACTGTTTTCGTCAATAGATACCGCGCGAACGTCGCGATCGATCGTTCAATGAGCCGGGACAGGCCTGGCGTTTTGCTAGCGAACAAACGGTCAAATCCATTCCGGCTCGGCAACCGTCAATTCGTTTTCCACATTTCCCGTGTTTCTGGTCGACGCTGGTTCGATCAGCAGCAGCTTGACTTCACCGTGCGCTACGGGCCGATGTTCGACCGATCGGGGAACGACCAGCATATCACCCGGTCCCAGAGAAACCGATCGGTCGCGAAACTCGATCGTGAGTTGCCCGTCGATGACAAAAAACAACTCGTCTTCGTTTTCGTGCCGATGCCAGACAAATTCGCCTCGCAGCCGTGCCAGTTTGACGTGCTGGTCGTTAACGGCAGCAATAACCTTGGGGTCCCAAACTGTATCAAAGGCGGCGAATTTTTCGTCGAGATTGATTTTTTGCACGATGTCACAGATCCACTGCCACGGCAAGTGGCGTCGAACTCAATTCGCTTTCAGGCTTTTAATGAACGCTTTAAACAGCTCTGCATTCTCGTCGATGGTCGCTTTGCCACCGTAAAACTTGACGTAATAGTTTCCGTCGTTTTCAGATTCGATAATGGCGCCGAGCATGCGATAGTTATCTCGCATGGTTGGCGGTGAAACAGGCCCACCGGGACGATCGGCAAACGTACCAACAATATCCACCATGTGAACTTTCATGCCATCGATTTTTGCGGTTTCGACTTTCGCCACGTCCTTGGTCGGGCTGCCGTCGGGTTGCGAAAACTGGCCAATCCAGCGGTCGATGTTCTGTTCGATAGTGCCGCCCGAACTCATAATTGTCAGTCGGCCATTGTTTTCGTCGTCGCCAACCGTTTCGACCGAAAACTCAGCTTCAATCATGTTGAACCGGGGCTCAATTTTTTTCCATGATTTCGGTGCTTGCAGCGTCAATCCGCCATCGGCAAGCTGTACTTCAATCGTCTCCTCAGCAGGCTCGTCATCATTTTGCTGGGCTGGGAGCGAGGCAGTAAGAAGCAGTAATCCACAAAGGCACAAACACGACGGCAATATAATGCTTTTCAACATGGCAAGTCCTGCAACATGAGGATCCAATTGGTGGCGGATTCATCTTGACTCGACGAATCCTGTTTCTGTTTTTGAATCACAATAAACAGAATCATGATCAGCGCTAGAACAACCGCTGTCCCGAAGAGCAAACCGATCACGCCGAAAATTGTACGTCGTCGCCGGGCTTTCAAATAGGCGGTGCGGGCCCGCAACGATCCGGGCACTTCGATTTTCGATTGGACGCCCCCGCCAGATACCGACACGGATCCTGCCAGATCGTCGAAGACGTCGGCCGCCATCCGCCAATCGGCCCAGCCTTCGCGCCACACAAACGAATCGCCGGTCACTCGGCCTTCATCAATCCATTTTGCCATCAATTCCCCACCGGCCGGTCCGAATTGGCCTCCGGACGGTGGTCGCACATACCATTGGCTGTGGGCAGCTGCCCCGATCGAATCCTGTTCCGGCTTCATGCCGGGCCGCGTTGCAATGAAGTCTGCCTGGTTTTCCGGAGTGACCGTCGAGCTTTTCGTGGCGGCTTCAAAAGCGCGTCGTTCGGACTGATCGCCGAATTCGATTGGCTCTTCATCGATTGGCTCTTCATCGATTGGCTCTTCATCGATCGGCTCTTCATCGACCGGCTCTTCATCGACCGGCTCTTCATCGACCGGCTCGGCCCGCGGGACCGATGCCGTTTCGACGTCGTCTTGCCGTGCATCAGAGCGTGTCGCGTCTGTCGCGCGCCGGCCGGCTGCTGCTTCATTGGATTGCTTTACGGACTGGTCCGAAATCAACTGACTTGGGATTTTTTCCTGCGCCACAACGCCTGGCTCGAACTGGCTAATCAATTTCTCGAACCGGCTCATATCCATTTGCGACGATTCGGGTACGACAAGCCGAGATTGGCAATTGGGGCAGAATCCGGCTTTGCCGGCCAAGTGCGACTTGACATTTAGGGGATGGTCACAGGTGGGACAACAAAACAAAACGCCCATGGGCCCTGTCGGTTAGCCGTCTCATTAAGCAGATGGGGTGATTCGCGCGCCGAAACGATTCCGCCGGTTTCGAGCCAGTTCTGCCCGATCGTCATGCACGCCAAGCACCAGCGACGATCGAAGTCAGATTCGCATTATAAGTTTTTTGGGCGGCCATGTGAAGTTTCCGTAAAGCCGTCCATGTAAAAGGTGTCCGGCCGTCGACTATTCGTTGTCGATTTGCTGGCGCAGTACCTTGCAGACGCGAATGTTGAAACTGCGATACCATTTATTTCGGCCATTTTCCTGAGCTTGCAAATGTTCCAAGTTTTCGCGCCATTGCCGAATCGCGTTTTCCGAATCCCAGTAGGAGACGGTGATGCCAAAACCGTTGGCGTCTCGCGTGGACTCAACACCGAGATAACCTGGTTGCTGGCTGGCCAGCTTCATCATCCGCGCCGCCGTTGTCTCGTATCCTTCTGCGTCAACATCGTTTCGCCACGAAGAAAAGACGACGCAGTAATAGGGAGGCTCAGGCATGAAACAACAGGCAGCATGTCGATGTCAAGCGACGTGTACGGTCGACAAGAACCATTATCCGGTGTCTGTTACAACGACGCCAACCGGCGTTTCAGATTTTAGCATCCGACAGGTCACAAAATGTCATGAGGCTGCCAATTTGCAGAAAACCAAATCAATTTCGCTGTAACGACAGACGTTTTTTGATACGATTTGGCGGATTGAGGTGCCTTTCGTTCACAGGCACAGGCGCAATGCAGGAGCTCACCGGTGATCACAAAAAGTCTGGCGCATTACAAGATCATTGAAAAACTGGGTGCCGGAGGAATGGGTGAAGTGTACCTGGCGGAGGACTCCCGGCTGGACCGTCGAGTCGCGTTAAAAATGCTGCCTCCACAATTTGCCGCAGATCCTGAACATTTGGCCAGACTTAGACGCGAGGCCAAAGCCATCGCTGCGCTGAATCACCCAAATATCGTCACGATTTTTTCAGTTGAGGATGAGCAGGACATAACCTTCTTCACCATGGAATGGATCGAGGGTCAACGGTTGGATTCATTCACGTCGGCAAACTCGCCGGTGACCCTTAGCCAGATGTTGGCAATAGCGATTCCCGTCGTCGATGCACTAGGCGCCGCGCATCGCAATGGGATTTGTCATCGCGATTTAAAGCCCGCGAACATCATGATCGACGCTGAACATCGACCCCGTATTTTGGATTTCGGTTTGGCGCAGCAGAACCCAATTACCGGCGGCAATAAGGCGGAACAACTTACCGTTTCGTTTGAGGCCAGTGGAAAAATCGCCGGCAGCATTCCTTACATGTCGCCTGAACAATGCCGAGGCAGCAAACTCGATTGTCGGACGGACATTTTTTCTGTCGGCGTTGTGCTCTACGAAATGGCCAGCGGAAAACGTCCATTTTGCGCCGAT
>JBFILF010000339.1:0-6229 GCA_041599835.1 Pirellulaceae bacterium | reverse complement strand
GAGGTGTTATTGTGATTCACGTCATTGCCTGCCCTAAGTGCAAACGCCAGTACAAAATTAGCGCCGATCCTGCCGGCAAACAGATGAAATGCCCGTCGTGCCAGGCGGTGTTTCGGGCGTCAACACCAGCCGCCAAACCGCTTGCTCAACCGCAACCGCAGACCGCCAAACGGCCGCAACTGGCTCAGGCTGGTCCGATTCAACCGCTTGCCGGCTCGCCCAAACTGTTTCCAGATCAACCAGTGGTTCCGCAGGGCAACGACCCGCTGGCAAACCACGTGATCTCCGATCCGGGCTTCGCCCAAATCGATGTCGAGGAAATCCGCCGCCGCAGGGCCGAGGAAGAAAAGAAGATTGAGTTGGACCAGGCGTTTTTTTCCACGAGCGCGCTGGCGAAAATGAAGGATGAGCAACAGGACAAACAATCCAAAAAAAAATCAAAGTATTTAAATGGCGACGTGCTGTTTAGTTTCGATGGTCGAATCTGCCGAAAGACGTTTTGGTTAGCCGGCTTGTTGTTGGCCGTGGTCGAGTTCGGCGTATTGTTTGCAATTTTCGGAACGTTTCTATTTATTGCGATTGTGACCGATACCGATTTGGAAGGCAGTACGCTGGGATTAATGTTCCAAGTTCTCTTTGGAGTTATCGGGTTTGTTGCTGTCATTCTCAATACGTGGATTAGCCTCGCTTTGTACATCAAGCGATATCACGATCTCGGCAAGTCCGGGACCTGGGTGTTAATCTCGTTGATTCCATTGGTCGGAATCTGGATGGTGATTGAATGCGGTTTTTTTCCCGGCGATCGTGGCAAAAATTATTATGGACCTCCGGATCCAAATTACACACGCCGCTAAGTCATGCGTCGGGGACTGGGCCGTGAATGGCCACGTCGACCGTGAGGTCAGTCGGTTTCGTCCTGAGATGTAATCGGCGGCGGATCTTCAGCAGATTCCAGCTTTTTCATCATCTTCTCATACTGCCGCTGTGTCAGCTCGGCGGCCCGCTTGAGGTTTTTCGCTTCCGGCAGCGACTCGCTCAGCCGCAACAGGGGCTCCATCCAGGTTTGCAGGATTCGAAACTGGCTTTGGATGATATTGGTAAACGCGTGAGGGACCTTGTTGATCACTTGCACTTGTTGAGTCGGCGGCCGTTTGGACGGCTTGGCCTGGGCTTCTTCCGCGCGAGCTGAAATCAAAGATTTAATTTCCGACAAGGTGTCGTTGAATTGGCTCAGTTGTTCGACGGCTTGACCAATCTGGCGCAGGGTCGCCGTTTCAATGACGTTTTCTTCGTCGACTTGGGACTGTTCAGCCAAATGCCGGATGCCGTGATCAATGGAAGTGCGAATTTCATTCAAGCCCTCGGCAAACGTCGACATTTGCGCGATGACTTGAGCAACCTTGTCGTCGCCCTGCACGGATCCCAGCAACAAGTTGCGTTTAAAGGTCCGTTTGATGTCGTTCCACCGTTGTTGCTGTTCGGCGGTCGAGTTACCCATTAATTCCCGGAACTTCAGCAAGTTTGCCTGGGCATCCGACGTCAGCGTTTGGGCCTGATTTTCGTAGTGAGTGACGATCAGCGTGTCGAGTTCCTGATCGTTCATGATTGGCATGACCTGCTCGGCCATCTTGTTCATGTCACGGTACGAACCCTGCAGTTTGAACGCTGGCTCCGTTCGATAATCGTCAGCCTGAGCAGCCGAGTCGATGTAATGGTGGTTGACCTTCAGCACGATATCGCGGATCCGTAACAGCTTTTGCATGACCGCCACGAATTCGTTGGTTTCTTCTACCGTAAAATTTCCCTCCAACGACAAAGTACTGCTGCGGGCATCGGCCGCGGCCATTCGGATAATTGTCTCCACATCCTGGCGGCTACGGGTGTGCAACTGGTTGAGCGTCGGGTTGGACGTGAGGCAGTTTTCCAGATAGCTCAATTCAAACGCTTCCCGTCGATCGCCGATCACGTCACCCAGGTTGTACGTATCGGCACGGTTGGCGAGCATGTCCGGGATTTGAAACTTTTCACCGCTTTCCGTGTACGGGTTGCCCGCCATCACCACACAGACCTTGCGACCGCGAAGATCATACGTGCGGGTACGGCCTTTGAAGACACCTTCGATTTTACGGGTGGCGTCGCACAGCGAAATGAACTTTTGCAACAATTCCGGATGACAATGCTGGATGTCATCCAGGTAGATCATCACGTTGTCGCCCATTTCCAGCGCCAGGTTTAACCTTTCTACTTCTTGCCGTGCACTGGCATTGGTGGCTTCATCGGGATCCAGCGACGTTACCTGATGGCCAATCGTTGGGCCGTTAATTTTGATAAACGTCAATCCAAGCCGGTTGGCGATGTATTCCATCAACGTCGTTTTGCCGTAACCGGGCGGGGAAATCAGCAACAGCAGGCCCATCAAGTCCGTGCGCTTGGCTTCGCCAGCCACGCCAATTTGTTTCGCCAGATTATCGCCGATCATCGGCAAATAGGTGGAATCGATCAAACGGTTTCGGACAAACGAAGTTAGCACTCGCGGTTTGAATTCTTCCAGCCGCAACTCTTCACGGCGACGATCCAAAAGTTGTTTTTTGGTTTGGTTAAATTGTTCGTATGCGGGCACCGCGATCGACTCGAATTCATGCAGTCGCCCCACAAAATCGTTGAAGTCCAATTGATACTTGCCGTCTCTGACTCGCGGATGGTCACCGAGCATTCCCGTGATTTCGCGCAACGACTCGCCCTCGAGGGGCGTGCGATTTTCAAACGATTCGTCCGCCAACAGCGCAGCTGCCTCGTCTACGTATCCCGCATCGAAATTCTGGTTCGAATGCCGGACGAAAGCGGCCAGCCAATGCCGGGCCAATTGAAACTTTTCCTCCAGCGACGTCATGTCCGCCAACTCGGACTCAAACGACTCGTGCTTTTTCCGCCGTTTTATCGACGCCCGGAATTTGCCGGCCAGTTCCATTGCGTTGCCCGCCGCGTGCTGCTGGCCGCTTGAGATTTCGTCAAACAGAAATCCCGCAGCAGATTTTGCATCACGCGGCCGGCCGATCCGAAGCTGCTCCTGTATCGGACCAATACAGAGCGATAACTCGTCGATCAATTGCAAGCGGGCAGCCGGGTCGCCGAACAAGTTGAGCGCGGTGCCCAACGATCGGATCCGGGTTTCCAGCTTGGTTTTATCGGCGCCGGCGTCCGTTGATTTCCAAAAGATCAATGCCAGGGCCCGCGCAGCAGGCGTGTATTTGAGCAATCCCAAATGGAATTGCAGATCCAGCAATTCACGTAGTATGAGAGCGGCATCATGGTCGTGGACGCCCTTGATGTACCCCTCGGCATAGCGTGTCGACATAAACGACTGGACTTTGGCGACCAACTCTGGCTGCTCGAGTGACAACAGCGTTTCCGCGTCGTCCAACTCTTCCCGCGCCGCTCCGCGCGAGATTAACCAGGCCAGGTATTCACCGCGATAGACATCCGTGTTTTCCGAAACAAGGTGCTGGTCCCATAGATGCCGGTCCGCGTTTAATTCCGGAGCGTCAATTTGCTCGAAATAATTGGTGCCGGTCAAATGAAAAAAGATCTTTTCGTCTTTTATAACGCAGGTCAAATCCAGCGGTTGCACGTTAACGTTGAATCGGTGTCGACCCAGCTGGATGACGTTTTTGCCATCGACGTATAATTCCAGTTTGTCGTGCAACTGGCGGACGGCATCTTCGCGTATCGTTTTCAATCGGCTTTGGATGTCGTCGACCTTCACCGATTCGTCCAGCTCCTCAAGCTGGCGAACAATATCTCGGACCTTCTCCACCATCATGTCCGAGGCAAAGTAGCTGTGAATTTCCTCCACGCTTTCCAGGTTGCCCAACCGCCTGGCGATGCCTTTTAAGATCCGATCGGCGGCGCCGGCCAGAGAGGTGGCTCGGCGATTACGCTCTTCCACCAATTGAAGTTTTTTAGCGTCGAACGCCGAATATATCTCGTCGCGTTTATCGGCCAATTGCACGATAAATTCGTCGAACTCAGCAAAACGGCCTTCCAGTTCCTCGACCTGCACCATCATTTTGGTCAAGTATTCGTCGCATCGCGCCGGCGTGTCACACACGTCAAGGTAATTGACGATGGCCTGACCCAGCAATTTGAGTTGCGAACTGAACTCAGCA
Source organism: Pirellulaceae bacterium (assembly GCA_041599835.1). Classification (GTDB taxonomy): domain Bacteria; phylum Planctomycetota; class Planctomycetia; order Pirellulales; family Pirellulaceae; genus CAJQPP01. The sequence continues at coordinate 2,063 of JBFILF010000339.1, read as the reverse complement.
GCGCCCTCGATCGACATCAGGGCTCGTGTTTTCTTTTTCAGCTTGGCACGGGTCTGGTTCAGGTTGGAGTAGATCGCCGAGATATTGTCGATGATCTGGGTACGCTGGGTCGCATCGTCGATTTTCAGATTGCTCACGATGTCGATCAGCATCTCGAGTTCCTTGGCGCCGGCGGCTAGCTCATCTCCCAATTTCCGCGACTGGGCCACTGTCTCCTGCGAGTCAATTTGGGCGGCCTGCTGTTGAACTCGAATAACGTATGGGTTGAGCGCGTCGTCGCGCATAAGGAATTGCACGCAGTTGCGCGACAGGCGATCAGAGTTTTGCTGGATCTCCTGTTCCAACGAGTCGATGGCGGGCACATCAGCGTATTTAAGGTCGCGGAGGGCGACGACGTGGCCTCGTACCCGCCGCAAGTTCGACAGCGAATCGACATATTCGTCGATATTTCGATACATGCGTCGGTTGGCTTGCGAAATGATGTCATGAGCGGCCTGCGTCGTTTCCTGGGTCTGCTGCGCCGTATTGCTGCGAATCCGTTTGACCTTTTCGTATTCGTCGACGGCTGCCAACGAGGTCTCGCGGATCTCGGTCAACACTTCGCCCAAGTTTTGCGCCTGGTCGTTGTTGATCCAGAAATAGGAATCCAGCACGTCGCCGGCCTTGTTGACAAGATCCAGATACAAATCGGCAAACGATTCGTCCTGGCCAATCAGGGCGATGATTTCATGGCACTCGGCCATGCCGCGGACGATGTCGCGATTGCCGATTTTGAACAGGTACGAATCGGTGGCAACGGTCGGCGGGGCTTCGGTCGCCAAATACGGCGTTTGCCAAATTTGCAGCACATGGTGTTTTTGCGGGGCACCTTCCGATTTGAAGTACACCAGCTGGCCATTTCCGAACAACGAAAATCCGTGACAGATGATGGGCGTAGCCACGTGTTGTTCGATCATGTTGTACATCAACAACACATAGGTGCCGTGCTCGCGGTTATAAAACACATACAAAAAGTCTTCGCCATTGGGCGCGGCAATCTTGCGCTCAAATAACAAACCGGTAACCTGTGTCTCGAACGTTTTGTATTCGCCGGTTTGCAAGTAATAGCCGTTGGAAAAGATCAATCCGTGGTCTTCCGGCAACAGAATGCACGAGTCGCGCAGCGCGTCCAGGCGCATGGCGCGTTGAATTTTTTCGTTGTAGACGAAATATCGAAATTCCTCTTCCTTGAAGGGCCGGATCTTGAGCAAAATGATGTTGCCCACGACGGAATAAAAAACTTCCGCGTCATCCAGCGTTTGGTCCGGATCGTCCACCGGTTCGCGGTAGATGCCCTGCCCGTCCTGGGTGTTGTCTTCGATCTTGATGGTCAAGTCACCGCCGACGGTCTCGACAAACACGCGGTCTTCGATGGAGATGTGCGGGTGCGGGCCGCTGCGGTGCAGATCACGGTGCGTGCGTTGCCAGCGATAGGCGTACTGCGACGGAAACACCGCTTCATGCTCGCTGCGATTGTCCACATATTTCAGCGCGCCCTCGTGCACCAACCATTTGAATGCCTTGATCTGCGTTGCGTCCTTGCCGATTTGAAACACCATGTACACGTGCGGACCGACAACGTGGAATTTTGAAAATCGCGTGTCCCGGTAGTATTTGTAGAGTTGCTGGAAATCGTGCAGAAAATTGGGATCGCTCAACAGTTCCAGCTCGTCCTCCTTGAAATCCAGGTCCTCAAAACGAAACACGGCAAACACATCCGCCAATTCGGTTTCCGTTTTAAGCCCCAGGTGGACGTTGAATCCAAAGAGGAACCGGTTGCCAACGGCGTACATATCGCGGGGGACGCAATTATGGGGCGTGGTGATTCGATCGGTGGCTAGTAGTTCGGTGGCGATCGATCCGAACACCCGCCGCCGCTCCTGGTTCAGCAAATCCAAACGCGACTGCAATTGGCGGGCGGAATGAGCCAGCCGGTTGCGAATGATTTCGTAAGTGCTGTGTTCCAACTGGTCCGTTGATCCGGCTGGCTGGCCGGGTAGCGCAGAATCCTCTGGCGTAGTCGT
>JBFILF010000338.1:0-6252 GCA_041599835.1 Pirellulaceae bacterium | reverse complement strand
GCTGCGGGATTGAACTGGCCACCACAATTCGGGCATTTGCTGGTTTCAAGCATGTCGGTGAATTCCGTCTAAATGGTTTCGTTACGACGGCTACTAGAGCAATACGAAACTAGATTCGAAAGTTACAACCAAAATTAGCTGCCGCTAAAACTACGGATTCTAGCCGCAAAAATAGGGGCCATTGGCGATTTTACAGGGCGGCCAGCAACTGGTCGATTTCGTCGTCCAACGATTCCGATGGATCCAGCGTTTCAGCGACCAGTCGTCGGATGGTTTCCCGATATCGTTCGCGGACCCGGTGAATGGCAACTTTGACAGCGGTCAACGATAAACCGAGTTCGCCAGCCGTTTGGGCGTAGCTTGGTGGCCGGCTATCGGCGGACATGTAGGCTTTTAACAGGTCAAAATGCCGCAGTTTGCCTTGTTGCTTGAAATCATCTCGTAATAGATCGAGAGCCTGAGTCAGCAGTCGCAACGCCCACTCGCGATCGAACAATCGCTCGGGCGTCCAGGCATCGACAGGTTCGCGCGCATACCTGGCTTCACCTGTATCAAAATCAATGGACAGAATCTTGCGGTCCCCACCGCGCTTTTGCGCTTTCTCGGCAGCCTGCCATTTCGACGCGAATTTGCCGATGGCGTCCATCATGAACCAGCGAAATCGGCCGCGTTGTGGATCGACGGCCTGTAAGTAGTCCTTTTCAATCAAACTGGCAAAAAACCCCTGCGTCAAATCCTGCGCATCTTCCGGCCGATAACCCTTGCGCCTGAGATAGGCGTAAAGCGGATACCAATATTGGCGACACAGGCTTTCCAGGGCCTCCCGCCAATCGGTGTCGTGGGCAACGTCCGACTCGCGTCGCGCTGACAACACGACGCTCCATTGCGTGGTCTTGAAATCATGCATTTGGTTTGCGGAAATTAAATTCTCTCTGCCGTCTCCAAACCAGCGACCAGCCGCCTCGGTATCATCGTATCCAGACTCGATTGCGCCTGGAAGGAATACGCGAAACGAAAACGGTATCGCCGCAGGCAAATGTGGCGCACATTCCCACAAACTTCCAGCAATCCTCATGATGCGGCGTGCGACATGATCGGCACTCGACGCGGTGCTCCAGAATCTGATCACCGCACACCAGGCAAGTCGCTGTATTGGCGTCAAAACTGACGCCGCGAACCGAAATCGCCGTTTGATCAAAAGCCGATAATTGAAAGTAAATATTGGTAAATGCCTCAACAACTTGCTGCGCATCCCCGCTGCCGCGAAGCGATATTTGTGTTTCCAACGAGATGTCGCCTGCCAAAATGCTAAATCGGAAACTTGCGCCGTGGCTCAACGCATTAACCTGGTCAAACGCTTGTTGAACGGCCGGCCCAAGTTTGCTTTTCAACTGCTTTTCGTCATTGGTTTGCAAAAAATATGACGAGTCGAAGACGGGCTGGCCGATCGTCGTTTCGGTGACGCCCATAAGTTTTTTCAAATGAGTCGAGATCGATTCGGGAATAATCGATACTCGCCAATGCCGGTCCGGCCAACCCGTTGAAACTTGCAGAATCGTCGACGAACGTTTTTGCCGCGGGCGACGCAAGAGCACACGGAATCGCACCCCCTGCCGCATGAACTCCACCGCCGGTGGCAGCCAACGTCCGCGCTCCATTACATCGCCCGAAAAATGTCGAGCGATTGATTTCATCATTCCGCTGGCGGAAACTTGCTGAGATAATTTGAAGACCAGGGGAATCAAGATGACGGGTAAGGCGATCAGGCAAATCGCCAGCAACGCGATCAAGGCTTGCATGATTCGTTCCTGGCCATGTGATTCGGCGCCGACCGCATATCGATTCGGATATTGACAACCGTTTATCATCACAAACGCGCTGCCGGAGAACCAGCGGTAAGCAAACGGTCCGGGGATGGCACCGTCGTCGCGACTGCCGAGCCGGCCAGGATTAACAGAAGTCACAGATAGTTAATTGCGGTCACGACCTTGCTGCGTGAGTATCTGGCGGGCCTCACGGCTCGCCTGTCGCGCGCCGCGCGTGTCTCCCAAATCCTCTAGCACCTGGGCCAGCAATTGATAATGCCGCAGCAACATCCAGCGTCCCACCGGCAATCTGCGGTATTGTTTGGCCAGCAATTTGATTTCCAGAATCGACGATTGCAGTAACTCTTTGGCTTCGTCAAGTCGGCCCTGTTGCATGAGCAACTCCGCCAGTTTGGCAACCACGACCGACCACTTTTCCTGTTGAAGCCGATTTAGCGGAGTTTCGGCAATCACCAATCCCAATGCCTCGGTAGCTTTTGAAAAATATTCGATGGCAAGATTTTTGTCGTTGTCGTCCAGTGCAAGTTTCCCAAGCTTGGCATTGACCTCAGCTTCCAGCTGCCGGAAATCCAAATTTCGCGACGACTGGTCGGTCAGTCGGTTGACCAGGATCAAGCTGCGTTCCAGGGATTTTTTTCTCGACGTTGTCGTGCCGCCGGTCGGCATTGCGTATAGCTGTGCCAACACGTACATGTAGCTGGCATTTTCGGGATGTGTTTCAACAAGCCGCACCAGTTCGGCAACCGCAACCTGGTTGGCATCGGCAGCCTTTGCAAATTCGCCCTGTGAAAAATACAACTCAGCCAATCGCCCGTATCCCTTGGCCCGCTCCAGCCGAAAGTCCAATCGCTCGGGATCCGCTGCGATTAAGGATTCCAGAATATCCAATCCCTGTCCGACGATTCGATAATCGCGAACTCGCATATTTCGATTCAACCGGTTTTCCCTTTCCGGCTGGGTGAAGCCACGGCCGTTAGCGGGGATCGGTAATTTGCCAGCCGGATTTCGCTGAGTCACCGGTCGCGCCGAGCCGAGCAAATTCAGCGTCTTGGCCATGGCAAACCGAAGCTCGGCGTCGTCTTTCCGCGGATGCTGACTCAGACGGCTTTGCGTAACGCGCAGCGCATCCAAGCTGTCCCGGTAATTTCCCAGATGCCGCAACGCTGCCGACATTTCGTTTCGAGTGTTGGACGAATCGACCGCCACGCTAATCGATTGGGAGTCGCTCGGCTGCAGCGAATCGAATAGTTTCAGCGAGCGCTGATAGGCATCGACGGCTTCCTGATACTTGCCGATCACGTGGTAAATGTTTGCGACGCGGCGATAGGCCCGCGCCGAATCCAGTTCCAGGTCGCGGTACCCGGCGTTTTGCTCTGCAAATTTTTCGTAAAATCCCAGCAAGTGCTCCAGGGACTCGGCGTCGCGCGCCGTCACTGCCGTTTCGATGCCGCTGAGCTCGTGAAACCCGTCAAAGGCAAATTCAATCCCCTTTTCGTTCCCGCCGAACACGGTCTGATAAAACATGGAATCAATCATTTCCAACGCTAGCGCGACGTTGGATTCCGCCCGGGCGAATTGAATATCGGTCTTTTCAGCGTTTTCCTTGGCCAGTTGTAATGCCTCGTCGGTCTTGGTTTTTTGTTTCTCAAGTTCGACGTGCTGAATCGACAAGTCGCCCAGCGCCCGGGAGGTTGCCAGGTAGCCGATCGATGCCGTGATGGCAACCAGCGCAATCAGCACCGCCGACACCGCGGCCCAAGGATTTCGCCGAGTCCATCGCCACAATTTTTCTGGTGCCGACAGCCGCCGCGCTGCAATGGGCCGATTTTCCACAAATGCTCTCAAATCGTCGGCTAACTGCCCGGCGGACTGATACCGCTTGTCGGCATCTCGTTCAATCGCCTTTTGGATGATCGTATCCAAATCTCGAGGAATTCGCGGATTGATCCGCTGCGGCGGCAGGGGCCGAGTCGAAGTAACCCGGCGAATCAGATCGGGTGTCGGGCCATCTCCAAATGCCGGCCGCAACGTGATGAGTTCATACAGCGTCAGACCCAAGCAATAACTTTCACTTCGGCGATCATAGCGACCAGCAAACGACTCGGGCGCCATGTATTGTGGCGTGCCAATTATGTCACCTGTTTTGGTCAATGCCTGGTGTTCCACGTTTTTGACCAGTCCAAAATCGGTCAGCCAAATTTGACCGTTCCGATCCAACAGCAAATTGGATGGCTTGATGTCTCGATGCAGCTTGCCTTGCTCGTGCGCGTAGTCGAGGGCGTCAGCAATTTGCCCAATCAGTTCAGCTGCCCAAGACCATCGGTCATCGCCAGCAGGAACGTGTGCCATGACTTCGTCGCTGATCGGTTGATGCGCGCAGGCATCAAGTTCCTGTTGAAGCAGGAGTTCCTGGTTCTCCGCTGTCTGATCGCCGCGCTGGGAAAAGATTGTGGGTGAACCGTCGCGGCGCGTGCGGTCAAGCAACGTTTTTGCGGAAAACTGCCGAGTCCGGGCAATTCGCTGAATGATCTGATTCAGTCCACAACCATTGACGAACTCCATGACGTAATAGTGGTAACCGTCGCTTTGTCCCACACCAAACACGCCGACGATGTTGGTGTGGTGCAACGTGGCGGCGGCCTGAGCCTCACGGCGAAATCGCTCCAGATACTTCTGATCGCTGACCAGCCGCGCATGCAATACCTTGATGGCGACGCGGCGACCCAGCGATTCGTGAATGGCCTCCAACACCACACCCATGCCACCTCGCCCCAGCTCGCGGGTGATCCGGTAATCACCTAGACGCTCGACGGAAATCGGGTCACGATGGCCCAGTGGCTGCGATCCACTGGACGCGTCCGACTGCTGCTTCAACTCCTCGATCATCGCCACCGACGACAAAAGCTCGTGGATTTCCCGGTGTAATTCAGGGTGCTGCGCAACGACTTTCTCGATCGAGGGTTGCTCACCCGATCGCAGGCGCTGCGTGAACTGCTCCACCACCCTTTCCAGGATTTTGTCTTTGGAAGCATCTTCGGGCTGATGGTTCACTTGTTCGTTCCGTGTAATTGCTCAAAAATTTGTCGCATGCGCTGCAACGCCCGCAAGTACCGCTTGCTGGCGGCCGACGGTTCAATTCCCAAAATTTCTGCCGTCTCCATGTTGGATAGCTCTTCGAAATGTCTCAGCGCGATGACTTCCCGATCCAACTCGTTCATAGCTGCCAACGCTCGTTCTAACGTCTCAATTTGCTCTGCTCGCTCCAACAGCTGGCTTGCCGACGTCATTTGCGCGACCAGCTGCGCCGCCATGGCCACCGACGTCGGCCCGGCTTGCGAAGCCGGATGGATTCGTTCGCGGCGCAAATCGCGCTTCTCTGCATTGAAATGGCGGCGATGAACGTCAACCAGATGTTGTTGCAATTCCATCCGCAACCAAACAAAAAATGGAAACTCCGGTTTGCTCAGATAGCGCTCGATTCGCTGCGCCGCGCGAACGTACGTTTCCTGAATAATATCTGACTCGCTGACTCGGCCACGAAGCCGATAATCCAGGCGAAACAATGCAATCCGCCTCAGCCGCTCTCGCACGTTAACGAAGAACTTGGCGAAACTCTCCTCTCCATCGGCGGCAAGTTGCCGTACGATCTGATCCTGGGATGGAAGTTGAGTGTCCATAGGCGGCCGAGGGCGTTGCGTTTTTGAATTAAACCCCGGAATGGCGTGTCAGGTTTGCCGTTTTGGCGGAGATGGAAGCTTACTGCAACTCTAAACCATTAAATGACAACGGCTTACGTCAACCTGACAATGCGCGGGACTTTTTCTTGATTTTTTGGTCTTCTAAGCGGACGAAACCCGTGTAACCCATTAGCGGGTTCCTCCTGGATTGATTCGCCTTCGGAAAGCCGATTTAACCAGATGAATTGTCAAAACGAGGCATTGAAATGAAAATCGCGAAATTTTTTACATGCGTGGCGTTGGTGGTCTGGATGTCGGCCAGTGCCGTCGCCCAAACGGAAGATGAAGACCAGCGCAAGAAAAAACGCCAGATGAAAGCAGATCAGCCTCAAGCGGAAAAAACGGAACCGCAAAAGCGTCGCGGCCAGCGGAACGACAGGGCGGCTGCCGGTCTGATTCGCGCGCTCAAGCAAATGGACCAGAACAAGGACGGCGTTATTGCCAAAGATGAAGCCAATCCTCGATTGCAGCAGCGGTGGGATCGTTTTGATACCAACGGCGACGGAAGTCTGGATAAAACCGAAATCAAAGCAATCGTGCAGCGATTGCGAAACCGCCCCCCCGGACCCGGCCAATCAGAAGAAGCCGCTGGTCAGCGCCGGGACCGACCTACCGACAAGCAGGTTATGCAGCGATTGGATAAAAACGGCAACGGCACCCTTTCCAAAGATGAGCTTCCCGAAAGGCTG
>JBFILF010000337.1:0-6262 GCA_041599835.1 Pirellulaceae bacterium | reverse complement strand
GTGGAAACGGTTGTTATCTTCAGCGAAGCGGATCGCGGCAGCGCCTATCTGGAACTGGCCGATGAGACGTTCTGTGTGGGACCTGCCAAGTCCACCGAAAGTTACCTCAAGATCGACCAGATCATCAGCGCCGCCGAAGTGGGCAACGTCGAAGCGGTGCATCCCGGGTACGGGTTTTTGGCCGAGAACGCGCACTTCAACGAGATCTGCCGTGATTGCAATATCGACTTCATCGGCCCGTCGCCGGAAGCCATGCAAAAGCTCGGCGACAAAAACGAGGCGCGAAAAATGGCTCGGGCCGCCAAAGTGCCGGTGGTGCCGGGCAGCGACGGTTTGGTCGAAGATGAAAACGAAGCACTGCGGGTCGCGCACGAAATCGGGTTCCCCGTATTGATCAAGGCCAGTGCCGGCGGTGGCGGAAAAGGCATGCGAATCGCCGCCAACGACTTGGCGCTGAAATCGGCCTTGCAGCAAGCCACTACCGAAGCGCAGGCCGCCTTTGGAAACCCCGGCGTCTACATCGAGAAATACGTGGAACACCCGCGGCATGTCGAGGTGCAAGTGCTGGCCGACAATTTTGGTAATGTCGTCCACCTGTGGGAACGCGATTGCTCCACGCAACGCCGTCATCAAAAACTCATCGAAGAGAGCCCCGCGCCGACACTGACCAAGTCCGTACGCAAAGCAATCTGCGATGCAGCCGTGCGGATGATCCAGAACGCCAATTATCAAAATGCCGGCACCGTCGAATTCATCGTGGGCCCCGACAACAATTTTTTCTTCATCGAAGTCAACGCGCGGATTCAGGTCGAGCACCCCGTCTCGGAGATGGTCACCGGAATTGATTTAGTCAAACAACAAATCCTGGTCTCCTCCGGAGAGAAGCTACCATTCAAGCAAAAAGACATTCCATGCAACGGTGCGGCCATCGAATGCCGTATTAACGCTGAAAATGCCAGCAAAAATTTTCAGCCTTGTCCCGGTCGGATCGATCAGATTTGTATCCCGGGAGGATTGGGCGTGCGGTTCGACACTCACGTCCACGCCGGTTACGTCGTGCCGCCATATTACGATTCGATGATCGGAAAGCTGATCGTGCACCAACCGACGCGCGAAGCCGCCATTTCCTGCATGCAACGCTCGCTGGCTGAGTTGCGCATCAAGGGAATTCCCACGACCACCGAGTTTCTGGGCAAGGTCCTGCAACACAAGGACTTTGTGGAAGGCCGTGTCGATACAACGTGGGTGGAGCGTACCCCACTGAAATGATCCTGGCGGTGGGCGAAATTTCAAAATTTGTTTTGCGCCATTTGTGCCTCAAAACGCCACCTAGTGAACGTTTGTTTTCCCGTAGCCGATACGATGCAATCGGCGGCCCCCAATGCCGCAACCGCGATATTGCTTGCCTCGCTGCGGCTTCTAGAATTCGTTAATTAATCCCTGGTAATCACCCGCATGTCAAATACGCTCAATCCACCGCCAAAACGCACAACAGACTTCAAGCGCATTGCGCTGTTGTTTGCCGGCGGTCCCGCGCCGGCTGCCAACGCCGTAATCTCGGCCGCCGCCGCGTCGTTTTTGAAGGCCGGCGTCGAGGTGGTCGGCATCAAATACGGTTATTCCAATCTCGTCGATTACTGTCCCGAATGCGGTTTGGTTAAGGACGAAGACTATGTGGAGATATCCCACAAATTCTTGTCCCGCAGCCGTAACACACAGGGAATCTTGATCGGCACGGCACGGACGAACCCGGGCAAGAATATCAAGTCGGCCGATGATTTGTTGGACGCAGAAAAAACCCGCCCCCTGCGCAACGTCTACGACGCTTTGTGCTCGATTGGCGTCGACGCGCTGATTTCGATTGGTGGCGACGACACCTTGAAAACGGCCAATAAACTAAAACTGTTTCAGGCACATTTGCCGGCTGGCAGTAAAAAGATCCCCATCGTGCATTTGCCCAAGACGATCGATAACGATTATCACGGCATCGATTTCACGTTCGGTTATTTCACGGCCGTCGAATTCCTGGGGACGGAGATCCGCAACCTGATCCACGATGCCGAAGCCTGTCAGGCGTACTTTGTGGCCGAAACCATGGGGCGCAGCGCGGGCTGGCTGGCCTACGGCGCAGCGATCGCTGGCGAAGCCAGCTTGGTGATCAGCGTGGAGGACATTATCGGCGATTACCTGTGCCAGGAGACGTACGTGGATGACAACGGTCGCACCATTACGCGCGACGTGATGAATATCCAGCGCGTGGTCAAACGTATTGTCAAAACCATGCTGGCCCGCGAAGAGGAACTCAAACAATTCGGGGTGATCGTGCTGGCGGAGGGACTTGCCGAATTGCTGCCGCGCGAATTTGTGAAAGGTGCCAAGCGTGACGATCACGGTCATATCTCAATCTCTGAAGTCAACTTGTGCGACGTTTTTACCGGAGCCATCGCGCGGGAGTTCTACGCCCAAACCGGTCGCCACCGCAAGGTCAAGGGATTGCAATTGGGTTACGAGTCGCGCTGTGCCAAGCCGCATGCCTTTGATGTGATGCTGGGCAGCCAATTAGGGGTTGGAGCCTATCGGGCGCTGGTCGAAAAACAATTCGACGGCGTGATGGTCTCGGTATCCGGCCAACTTGAATTGCACTACCAGCCGTTCGAAAAACTGATTGATCCCGACACGCTGGTGACGCGCGTCCGATATATCGATCCGGGCAGCGATTTCCATAGCCTGGCGCGATTCCTGGAAACTCACGTTAACGACTGATCCCAGCCCATGCGGGCCCGCCGCTGATCTTGCCATCCGGTCAGATTGAAATCCCGACCACGCCGTTTTACGATAGTGACTCAAATCGTGCGGTCTAGGCAACTCATTGGATTCGGGACATCGGTACGTGCTGCCCAGTACTCAATCGCCAGGGAAACGGTCTACGTCGAGCAAGATGCTGTCGATCCGAAAGCTGCACGCCAAGCCGGGATTATGGTTGACTGAGGATACGCCGGTTCCGGATTACGGACCCAACGACGTTTTGATCGAAATTACCCATGCCGGAATTTGCGGCACCGATCGACACATCTACGAATGGGATACCTGGAGTCAAAACCGGATCAAATTGGGCATAACCACCGGTCATGAATTCGTGGGGCGAATCGCCAAGGTGGGTGATGAATGCCAGCGGTTCCAGGTCGGAGACCGGGTTAGCGGGGAAGGTCACATTTACTGTGGCACCTGCCGGCCCTGCCGCACGGGCAACGCGCATATCTGCCAGCAAGTTCGCATTATCGGCATCGACCGCAACGGGTGCTTTGGCCAATTCATGTCGTTTCCAGAAAAAAACGTGTGGCCGGTGCACCCGGAGATCCCCGATAAGGTTGCTGCGATTTTTGACCCGCTGGGAAATGCCGTCCACACCGTGATGACGGCTGGCGTCAGCGGCAAAAACGTGCTGATCACTGGTGTGGGAATCATTGGATTGATGACGGTTTCCGTCGCGCGGGCGGCCGGTGCCAGCAAGATTTTTGCCACCGACATTGATGAAAACCGATTGAATATTGCCCGAGAAATCGGCGCGGATCATGTCTACGATGCGCGTGGCGACTGGATCAATGAAATTCGCCATGCCACCGACGGGTTGGGCGTCGACGTATTACTGGAAATGAGCGGCAACGGCAACGCGATTCGCCAGGGATTCGCGGCGCTGGCCGGTGGCGGGACGGTGGCCATGCTGGGCATTCCCGGCAAGGAAGTTTTGTTTGACGTTGCCAACGAAATCATTTTCAAGGCCGCCACCATTCACGGCATCAGCGGCCGCCGCATCTTTGAAACCTGGTACCAGATGGAAGCGTTGCTGTTAAGCCGACGACTGAAATTGGATCCGATTATTACTCACGTGATCGACTTGGATCAGTTCGAAACCGGGATCAAGATGATGCAATCCGGAGAGGCGATCAAAGTTGTTCTGCAAATGCCGGCCGCGACGTGAGCAGCGGTTCGAAGGCTTCTCCAGATGACGGTCTACCGTCATGCTTCCCAATCGCCCGCCGGGGGCTTCAAACTTTCTGAAAAGAACCCTAATTTGTACGCTTTGCTTCGCTAATTGTTTCTCGTATTCAGAGAGTGCCTTTGATGCCCAATCAACAATTTGCCCATCGCTCCGAGGAATTGATTGCGTCGCTCGCGGACACGGGCCAACTAAAACCGTTTTACACGATCTCGTCGCCGATGCGTCCGGTCGTCTCCATCGAGGGCAAAGGTGATGTGTTGGTGTTGTGCAGCAACAATTACCTGGGGCTGGCCGATCACCCAGAAGTGATCGAAGCGGGCGTGCAGGGCCTGCGTGACTACGGCGCCGGGACGGCTTCGGTGCGGTTCATCTGCGGAACACTCAAGTGCCATCGCGATTTAGAAGCGCGGATTGCGCGGTTCGTGGGTACCGAATCGGCGTTGACCTATGTCAGTTGCTGGAATGCTAACGAAGCCGCTTTTCCGACGTTCGTCGGTCCCGAAGACGCCATTCTTTCCGATGAACTCAATCACGCGAGCATCATCGATGGCATGCGGTTGATGGCAAAATCAGTTACCAAAAAAATCTACCGGCACGGCGATCTCGAACAACTCGAATCGTTGCTTCAGGAATCCACCAGTCATCCCTGCCGCTGGGTCGTGACCGATGGCGTGTTCAGCATGGAGGGCGACGTGGCCAAATTACCGGAACTGGTGGAATTGTGCCAGAAATACCAGGCCATGCTGATTGTCGACGATTCACACGGTGTCGGCGTGTTGGGCAACACCGGCCGAGGCACGCATGAGCATTTTGACTTGTTGGGCAAAATCGATGTTTTCACCGGCACGCTGGGGAAAGCGCTGGGAGGCGCTGCCGGCGGATACGTGGCGGCGTCGCTAAAGGCGATTGAGACGCTTGAGCAACGCGCGCGGCCCAGCCTGTTTTCCAACGCGCTGCCCGCCACGGTCGCTTACAGCGCCAACAAAGCGATCGAGGTTCTGGAAAATGATCCGGGCATCGTCAAACGCCTGCACCAAAATGTGCAAGCGATCCGTGACGGATTGACCCAGCGCGGCTTCGACTGCACTCCGTCGCCTACCGCGATCATTCCAATCATGATTGGTGACGAGGCGGAAGCCATCAAAAAATCCAAACGCTTGTTCGAGCTGGGAGTGATGGTGATCGGATTTGGGTTTCCCGTGGTCCCCAAAGGCGAAGCGCGGCTGCGTGTCCAGGTCAGTGCTGCGTTGACCGATGCCCATATCCAACAGGCATTGGATGCTTTCGCAAAACTTTGACCCGTTTTTGATTTGTCGTTTCCGGCACCCCCCATTAACGTTATTCTGGACGCTACCGAGATCGTCGCGAGAACCATTATGGGTTTAGCCAAGTCAATTCGCCCCTTGTTGGTGTTATTGATAGGTCTGAATGCTGCTGGCGTGCACGGTATGCCGTATGACGATCACAAAACGGTGACCCCGTTCTGCCTGACGGCGATCGACGACACTCAGATGCGACTCGACGAGGATTCGGGTGCCGAATTCACGGTGGTGTGTTTTCTCGGCACTCAATGTCCGCTGGCCAAACTTTATGGGCCGCGGCTGCAGCAGCTGCAAGACGAGTTTCAATCGAAAAACGTGCGTTTTGTGGGTGTTGGCAGTAATCTTCAGGATTCGCTGGTTGACCTGCGCGAGTTCGCCGCCACGCATGAGCTGGCGTTTCCTGTCGCCAAGGATTTTGACAATATCGTTGCCGATCAATTTGAGGCAAAACGAACCCCCGAAGTGTTCGTGATTGACCGTCAACTGCGGGTTCGCTACCGCGGGCGGATCGACGATCAGTATTTGCCGGGCATCGTACGTCCCCAAGCTAACCGTGAAGATCTGCGGATTGCCCTCGACGAGTTGCTGGCAGGAAAACCCGTTTCGATAGCCGTAACGGACGTCGAGGGTTGCCTGATTGGCCGCGTGAAGCCGACGACGCCACTCTCCGCGTCGACTGCGGTGACATACGCCGGGCAAATTGCCGGCGTTTTGCAGCGTCATTGCATTGAGTGCCATCGACCGGGAGAAATCGGTCCGTTTTCGTTGACCCAGTATGACGAGGCCATCGGCTGGGCGGAGATGATTGTGGAAGTGGTTGATGAAGGTCGCATGCCACCTTGGCACGCAGCCGATTCGCACCGCGAGCTGTCCAATCAACGAATCATGCCGGAATCGGACAAGCAACTTTTGCGAGACTGGCTGGCGGCCGGTACGCCGC
>JBFILF010000336.1:0-6278 GCA_041599835.1 Pirellulaceae bacterium | reverse complement strand
TGCTTTTCCTTCCCGCTGCGGTAGGCTGCCACGCTCTGCGTGTCCGGCCATTGCACGAAACTGCCGAACATCAGCAGTCTTTGATCAACGCACCGCGAATCGAGAAGTCAACGGTGCAAACGGCGGGGTCGGATTCTACCAACGCCGTTCCTCAGCCAGCACCTGCGCCGCAAAAAATTCGTCCGGTATCCTTCGAAAACAAATCCGGCAGGCAAGAAATGGCTAACGCCGTTGCGTCGGAACATCGGACCGAATCAACCGGGGAATGGCCACAAATCGAAGCCCAATCGCCCGCCGAGTTGACGCTGGAACAGCTGCAACAACGGATGCTGCAAGTTCACCCGGATTTGCTGGCCGTCCAAGCCGAGTTGGAGTCGTTGCGCGGCAAATGGATTCAGGCAGGGTTGCAAAATAATCCGGTGCTGGGCTGGGCCAGCGAGGACATGGGCGAAGAAGGGCAGGGTGGTCGGCACGGCGTAATCGTGGGCCGCGAAGTGATTCGCCGAGACAAATTGGCCGCTTCGCGCCATGTGGTGAGCGCGGAAATCGCCGCGGTGCAACAGCAAATGGAGACATTGCGAATCCGGCTGTTAACGGACGTTCGCATGCGATTTTACGATCTGCTGGTCGCTCAGGAAAAACGCGTGGTTGCCGACCAGCTCGTGGAAATTTCGCGGCAAGCCGCCGCCGCATCCCAGCGGCTGTTTGAGGCGCGAGAGGTGGCACGCTCGGCCGTGCTGCAATCGGAACTGGAGTTGCAAACGGCGCTGATTGTACAGGCCCAGGCCTTAAACCAGCAGCGAGCGGCGCAGCGACAACTGGCGGCTCTCGTGGCAGAAAACGACTTTGAAAACCTGACGATTGCCGGCGATCCCCGCCACATCCTCCGCTTGATCGATCTCGAGCAACTTTATGACCAGCTGTTGGCAGCCAGCCCCGAGCTGGCGGCTGCCTTCGCGCAGGTCGATTTGGCGCGACAGCAGTTGCAACGCGAACACGTCGAAGTGCTTCCCAATGTGATTTGGGAAGCGACCCTGCAATACGACACTGCCAGCGACCACCTGGTCACCGGTTTTCAATTCGCGGTGCCGTTGCCAACGGTCAACCGCAATCAGGGGGCGATCCTCGAAGCCCGGCATCAAATCATCGTGGCCGAACAAAAAGCGGCCGCCAAGGCCATCAACCTTCGGCAGCGCCTGGTGGACGCCTATGAAGCGTACACGGAAGCGCAGATTCAGGCGGATGCCTATCACCAGCAAATCCTGCCCCGGGCCAAACAAACGCTGGAGCTGATTTCGGGCGGCTACGAGCAGGGCGAGGTCAGCTTTCTGGAATGGCTAACCGCCCAGCGCACGTATTCGCAGACGAATCTCATGTATTTCGACAAGCTAAAGCAGGTTTGGCGGCGCGGTGCGGAAATCCAAGGAATGCTGCTGCATGACAGCATGGGCCGACCGTCCGACCGGCCCTAACCTCCGAGAATAACCCGTACGAAGGGACTTTCAGCTTGACGAAACGGTCTCCAAGACTGATTATTCAACGAGTATTCGTTCCACGAGACAACGGCGCCATGCAACACAATCTGACTGTTTTCGCGTCCGTGCTGGCCATGATCCACATGGCACTTGGTTGCTATTGGCATCATGGATTGGCACGTGCTCACTCGTGTCAGAATCAAACCACGGCTGTATCCCACGCGGACGATGGGTGTTCTCATCACCATGCCTCGGATACGGTTCATCATTTGGCCGGCCAGTTGAACGACGGACGTTTGGCATGTGACGCGGCTTGCCAAGAATCGGAGTTGCATTGTTTTGACGACCGCTGCAAGTATTTGCCGGCAGTGGAATTTGAGTTTGAAAACACTGACAGCCACCATTTCATTTACGTGTCGATGTCCGCTGGGGGCCAAGCGTCCCAGCATCTGATCCGTTTCGCCGCGGAAGAGCCCTGTTGGCGTCAATCGGCGCCACCGGTGCGCGCGCATCTGCTGCATGGCGTGCTGATTATCTGAACTCGACGTCGTGTTGATTCGAAATTCGTCAACACCATCTGCATCAGCCCATTTGCGCACGTCATTCTTAGTGGATAGCCACAAGTACGAAAATCACCTGTTGCCAAAACAGCTGTCCGCCAACGCGAAGTTAAAAAAGGACTGCATCCGATGAACGCGTGGATGTCAAACAACCGAAACACGATTGCCACGGTGATTGTCTTGGGGACGATCGTCGTTGTCGCCGCGATAACCTGGCCTCAATGGCTGCCGCCGCTGCAACAAATATTTCAGGCCGTTCAGCAGAACGATTCAAACTCAGCCGCGGTGGACGACCAGGTTCATGACCAGTCGGACGTGTCGTATCTGGAGCTGAGCGTAGAAGCCCGAAAAAACATCGGCCTGACGACCAGCACCGTTACCTTTTCCGATTACTCTCGAACCGTGCCGGTTCCCGCCGTGGTGGTCCAGCGTCCGGGTCGCTCGCACATTGACATTACCGCGCCGATGACGGGGGTCGTGACGAAAATTCATGCAGTCGAAGGGCAGGCCATCCAGCCGGGGCAGCCGCTTTTTGATCTGCGCTTGACCCATGAAGACGTCGTGTCGGCGCAAGCCGAGTTTCTGACGGTCATCCAGGAACTGGATGTGCTCCAGCGGGAAATCCAGCGTCTGCAATCCGTTGGTGAGGAGTTCGTAGCCGGGCGGCGGATCGTCGAAAAAGAATACGAACGGGACATCGCCCAGGCCAAACTGCAAGCGATGCGGCAGGCGCTGATCCTCCACGGTCTGAGCGAATCGCAGGTTCAGGAAATCGAAACCAGACGCCAGGTGATCCAATCAATCATCGTTTCCGCACCGCCATTTGCCGAGGAGTCACAGCACCTGGACGCACCGCACCTGTATCACGTGCAATCCACAAACGCCAACCGCGGGCAGAACGTTCAAGCTGGCGACCTGCTGGCAACGCTGGCCGATCACTGCGTGTTGTATGTCCAAGGGCAGACGTTCGAAGATGACGCCGAACGGCTGGTGGCGGCGGCGGACCGCGGCGAAAAACTCACGGTCACTCCGCTGGTCACGTCCGATGCCAAAACCGAACCACTGCAATTGGAGGTGATTTATGTCGCCGATCATGTGGACCGGCAGTCGCGAGCCCTGAAATTTTATTTGTTGTTGCCTAATCAACTGCAGCAAGACGAACGCTTTCAAAAGACTCGCTTTGTGGCCTGGAAATACCGGCCGGGGCAACGGATGCAAGTCCAAGTGCCGACGGCGGACCACTGGGTCGACCAGATCGTGTTGCCACCGGAAGCCGTAGTGATCGAGGGTCCCAATGCGTTTGTGTTTGAACAGAACGGTCCCCATTTCGACCGGATTGAGGTGCACGTCATCTATCGCGATGCGAACGCCGTGGTGATCGAGAACGACGGAAGACTAATCGGAAGCATCATCGCTACCCGAGGCGCATACGACATGCAATTGGCGCTGAAAAACCAGGCCGGCGACGGCATCCAAGCCCATCACGGGCATACGCACTAAACGGGCGACAACCATGCTTTCATCATTGCTGAATGGTATCATCCGGCTGGCTCTGCAAAACCGACTGACGGTCGTCGCGGTTTCCTTGTTGATCCTGGTTTACGGCGGCTGGCAAATGACGCGGCTGCCGATAGACGTGTTTCCCGATTTGAATCGACCGCGGGTGGTGATCGTCACCGAAGCCCACGGATTGGCGCCGGAAGAAGTGGAAACGCTGATCACGTTCCCCATTGAAACCGCCCTAAATGGCGCGGCTGGGGTACAAGCGGTCCGCACATCGTCGGCTGCCGGCATTTCTATCGTAAACGTCGAGTTCGAATGGGGCACCGACATTTACACCGACCGGCAAGTTGTAACCGAACGACTGGCGCTGGCTGCGGGCCAGTTGCCCGCGGGCGTCAAACCACAACTGTCGCCGATTTCGTCCATCATGGGCCAGATTTTGATGGCCGCCGTTTACAGCCAACCCACGGACAGCACTTTGCTGTTTGAATTCAATACTGCCCAGCGCACGATCCCGGCTATTTCCGCCAGCTTTTCAGCTGGTGGCGGCGAAAGCGGGCGACGGGCGGGCCGCCGGTGGCACATCGACGAATCGTGGCTGACCGAGTTTGGACGGCATGGTTTCCCGATTTCAAACGACGCAAAAATTGAGGTTGAAATTCCGAACAGCCGCTGGGTCGTGCACGATCCGGCGCTCGACCAGTGGTTTACCGTTGTCGGTGCCGACGACCGGTGGCAAGTTCACCGTCGCACGTCACCGATGCAAATGCGGACGATGGCCGATTGGGTTGTCCGTCAAAAACTGCTGGCGATCAACGGCGTGTCCCAAGTGTTTGTCATGGGCGGCCAGCGCAAGCAATTCCAGGTGCTGGTCGACCCCAACCGCATGCTCAAATACGGAGTCACGCTGCACGAAATTGAAACAGCGGTGGCTAAAAGCAACGAGAACACCACGGGCGGTTATCTCGATGAACAAGGGCCGCACGAATTCCTCGTGCGCGTGCTGGGTCGTGTGCAAACCGTCGCCGAACTGCGCGACATCGTTGTCAAGCAACAGGAGGGCCAGTCGATTTTGCTGGGCCAGGTCGCGGAAGTGGACGAAGGCCCGCAGATCAAACGCGGCGACAGCGCCGCATATGTCAAACCGGGCGACGAACGCGCCGCATCGATCCACCGCTCCGCCCGCAATTCACCCAGCGGATTGTCCGGCGGACCGGCCGTGGTGCTGACCATCTCCAAGCAACCAGGCGCCGACACTCGAGAAGTCACCGATTTCGTGGCGGAGGCGCTGGCGGAATTGCAAGACCAGTTGCCGGACGACTTACAGATCCAGTCGCAGCTGTATAGTCAGAAACTGTTCATCGACCGGGCGATTGAAAATGTGCAAGAAGCCTTGCGTGACGGCGCTATTCTAGTGGTGTTGATTCTGTTTGTCTTTTTGTTGAACTTTCGCACGACCTTTATCACGCTGACCGCGATACCGCTTTCCATTGTTGTCACCGCGCTTGTATTCAAGTGGTTTGGTCTGTCGATCAACACCATGACCCTCGGAGGATTGGCGGTCGCCATCGGCGAGTTGGTGGATGACGCGATTGTGGGTGTCGAAAACGTCTATCGCCGGTTGCGCGAGAATCGATACGCGGCCAACCCCAAACCGACGTTACTGGTGGTGTTTCAAGCAAGCTCTGAAGTTCGCAACCCGATCGTCTTTGGCACGCTGATCGTGGTGCTGGTGTTTATTCCCCTGTTTGCGCTCAGCGGCATGGAAGGCAAGCTGTTCACGCCGCTGGGGATCGCCTACATCGTTTCGATTTTATCGTCGCTGGTCGTTTCGTTGACGGTGACACCGGTGTTGTCGTACTGGATGTTGCGAACCAGCGGCGAACCGGCCGCATCCGATGCAATGGCGGCGGCAGACCACGGCGCCCGCGACCCGATATTTCTGCGGTTTTTGAAATGGCTGGCCGGCCTGGCCATTCGATTCAGTTTGCGCCTGCCAGCGCCGATTCTGGCAGGAGCGGCGCTGGTGGTGGGCATCGCCGCGGTGGCCGCACTCAACCTGGAGCGAGATTTTCTGCCGCCGTTTGACGAAGGCGCGGTGCAAATCAACGTGATGCTGCCAGCCGGCACGTCGCTGGAAAAATCCGACCAGGTGGCGGCGATCGTCGATCGGCAATTGCTGGAAATTCCCGCCATCACGACGCTGGTCCGGCGTACCGGACGGGCCGAATTGGACGAACATGCCCAAAGCGTGAATTCATCGGAAATCGTGGCCACGATCGACCCGCAATCGCCGCTGTCGCGCGAAGCGTTGTTGCAGGAGATACGCGACAAGTTAGCCGAGGTGCCCGGCATCGTCATCAGCGTCGAACAACCGCTGGCACACCTGATTTCCCACATGTTGTCTGGCGTCAAGGCGCAGGTGGCGATCAAGGTCTACGGCGATGATCTGACCACATTGCGGCAACAAGCCGATCAAATCAAAGCCGCCATGGGCAGTGTGCCCGGAGTCAAGGACCTGCAAGTCGAACAACAGGTGATGATCCCGCAGTTGCGAATCGCACTGGATGGGTCGCGGTTAAAACAATATGGGTTGACGCGCGGTGATGTCACCGAGTTCGTGGAAACCGCCATGAATGGTAGGGTGGTTTCGGAAGTGCTCGAGGGCCAGCGCAAATTCGATTTGCTGGTTCGATTGGCCGAACCATTCCGCGAGGACTTGCAAACGATCCGGCGACTC
>JBFILF010000335.1:0-6285 GCA_041599835.1 Pirellulaceae bacterium | reverse complement strand
GGGTTCCGGTGGTGTCGCTGCGCTCAACCACCGGCTAATGGCTGGCATCCCTCCGGGATGCTTTGCAACATTGTTTGTCTTTTATTCGTTGTGCCTTTCCGACGGGATTTGGCTTGGGAATTTGCAACTCGTGCATGGCTGACCAGCGTCACTTGAGTTAAAAAACTTCCAGCCGGGCACCGCTCGTTGGAACCACGCCCGCTTGCCGCGCGCGTCGATCCAGTTCTTTTAGCGCGGACCGGCCGGTCGACCCCAGGTCGATCGTGTGCTGGTTGACGTATAAATCAACGTGGGCCATCAATACGTCGTCGTTCATTTCTTGCGCGAACTGGCGCATGGTCGGCATCGTTTCATCAGGGTGCGTCAAACCATACTCGATCGATGAGCGAATCACCTGTGTTACCCGGCGGATCGTGTCTTCCGGTAAATCCCGTGATGCCAGGATGCCTCCCAGCGGCAGCGGCAACCCCGTCAAGTCTTCCCATTGCCCTCCCAGATCGCAAACGCAAAACAGCCCCGATGCTTGCCAGGTAAATCGGCCTTCGTGGATGCAAACTCCAAAATCGGCTTTGCCTTGCTGCAGCGCTGGCATGATGTCGGAGAACACCATCTGCTGCACGATCCCACAATTCGGGTAAAACATGCGGTACAACAGGGTGGCTGTGGTTTGATGGCCTGGGCACAAGACTACGGGCGCAGTCGGATTTCCAGCCGCGTCAAAAAATTTATCGGTCGGTAAACGGTGGTCGTGACCGCTCAGCAACAACGGTCCCACGCCGAACCCCAGCGCGGATCCGGCCGGCAATACCACCGTCGTCTCCGCCAGCAACAGCGCGGCGTGAAAGCTGGCCTTGGCAACCTCAAACTGCCCGGCCGCTAACTGCTGATTCAACTCCTGCACATCCCACAGTGAAACGTCGAAGTGCAAATCGTGCCAGTCAACGACACGATTAATTAACGCGTGAAACGCGAACGTATCGTTGGGACAAGTCGAGATTCCAAGCCGTATTCGCTGAGTCATCAAGCTGGCAAAAAAACAATCGTTGCTTCAACAGGCTGGTGCATACAGGCTGCCGTATTTAGAATCCGATGTGACACGAATTGTACCGAAAAATGCTCCCCATGAGTCGGAACCGAAAATTGGATCAATCCTGTAACACCAGTTCGCAATGGGTGCCGGGGCGAGTGGCAAAGGTCACTTTCAATTGCCTAATCACTTCGTTGTTCGCGTGCCTTCTGGCCATCCTGTCGGGCTGCCAGGAAAATGATGCCGGCCGATCAGTCGATCCGCAGCACGCGAGTTCCCTTGGCAAAGCAACTGGAGCGACGCCACGCGAGGGCACCGAAAAACAAACGGCCGCGCCGGACCTGCCGACACCAGACGGTATGGTCTGGATACCCGGCGGCCAGTTCAAAATGGGCAGCAGTCAAAGCGAAGCGCGGCGCGACGAAAGACCCGTGCATCTGGTGACAGTCACCGGTTTCTATATGGATATTACCGAAGTCACCAACGCTGAGTTTCGCAGGTTTGTCGAGGCAACAAACTACGTTACCGTGGCGGAACGGAAACCCAAGTTAGAAGACATCATGGCCCAAATGCCCCCGGGCACGCCGGCCCCCCCAGAGGACGTGCTGGTGCCCGGCTCGCTGGTGTTTCATTCAACGGAGACTCCGGTTCGCACCAACGATTTGTCGCAATGGTGGCGGTGGACGCCGGGGGCCAATTGGCGTCACCCGCAGGGCCCGGAAAGCGACTTGCAGGGACTCGATGAACACCCGGTGGTCCACATCGCCTGGGACGACGCCAATGCCTATTGCCAATGGGCCGGCAAGCGCTTACCCACCGAAGCTGAGTGGGAGTTCGCGGCCCGCGGCGGTCTGGAACAAAAACCCTACGTGTGGGGCGACGAGAAAGTCTCCGATGAATTGCCCCAGGCCAACATCTGGCAGGGCCAGTTTCCCAACCGAAACACGGTCAAAGACGGTTACGCTGCGACCGCGCCCGTCAAAACGTTTCCGCCAAACGGGTACGGCCTGTACGATATGCCCGGCAACGTGTGGGAATGGTGCAGCGACTGGTATCGCACCGATACCTATCGCAAACGAGCCGGGCAGGACGTCTTTGATCCAACCGGCCCATCCAATACCGACCATCCGTTCGAACCGAGGCGGGTTCAGCGCGGCGGCTCCTTTTTGTGCCATCGCGACTATTGCAGCAGTTATCGACCAAGCGCCCGCATGTCGACCAGCCAAGACACGGGCACCTGTCACGTGGGTTTTCGCTGTGTGATGACCGTCGACCTGTGGCAACAGCAACAGCCAACAGGCAAACCCTCAACCCAAGGGGGGGCCGTCAATCGTTAAGTCGCCCGCCGCCGCCACAAACCGTTCCGCCGGTTCGCTGCTGAATTCGATCGACACCCGTGCACCGGCGGCAACGCGCAACATGGTGTCTGCCAAGTTGGCGGTGGTTCGATCACGCAACAGTTGGTAGGAAGATGTCAGCCGCGGATTGATTTCGATCACGCAATCCCCGATTCCGTCTGCCGATACAACCATGTCGACACCGACAAATCCTTTTAAGCCCGCCATCGTTTGTATCGCTGATTGTGCCAACTTCCTGGCCTGCTCCGCCAATTCGTTAGGCAGGGGGAAGCGGCCACCCAGATACGTACCGAATTGACCACAACTCAAAATTTGTTGGCATGGCGGCAGGACAACGTTTTCGCCGGGGCCGCATAACGCCAACGCGGAAACTGGCAATCCGTCCATCAGGCGTTCGACCCGCCATTGGACGTGTTGGTCCAGCGTCGGCGCGTCGCTGTCGGAGCCCCACCGCGCCAGCGACTCGCCGCCGGCTCCGTCATCTGGTTTGACAATCCAATCGGAGCCGCCAAATTCCCTGCTCTGGTTGCTACGCGAACTTCGCAGCTGGGCCATGTCGCTGGATGCGATCCGGGTTCCCCGTGGCGCGGGGACATCGCGGGCGGCTAACCATTGGCAGGTCCGGTGTTTGCTGGAACAGATTTCTACCAGTTTTGGTGTCGGGGCCAGCAATTTATTGCCAAACGCCTTAAACCAGTGGAGGCAGTCGGCCAACACGCCACCTGATTCCGGCGCGATGACGACGATGTGGTCCGACTGGTCCGACCCCTGCCGCAAAATTTGACCCAGCGACGCCGCCGAGTCGACCGGCACCGCCTGACCGCCCATCGAACTGGCGGCCAGCAACCGTCGGGAAATCGTCGTTGTCACCCGGTGACCGGCGACGGCAAAATCGCTTACCAAGGCCGTCAGCATTCCAATTCCCTCGCATTGCAAATCGTGAAATCGAGCCGCCCCGCCCGGAGGTATTCCCGAGCCGAATGCCTGGTGGTGTTCCAGTCCACCGCCACATGTCCATTCAAAAATCAAAATGTTTGCCATGGATTCACGGGGATTTCCATAGTTTTCAACACTGCCTGGCCGATAATCGCCGATCCGTGTCTGGGGAATAAAAGATTTGATGGGTGCGACGTTGATGGAGCGCCGTCATAATAATAAACACGTTAACACAAAACACCGGCCAACCGATTGGAAGCAACTGTGGCAGCGTTACCATCGATTTCACAGGACGGCGTGCTGATCATCTACTTTCGAGATGTTCGATTGACTGAAGGTTCTCGGATCGAAAATCTCGCTGTCGAGCTAACGCAAACTCTGGATCGTTCGACTGAAAAAAAGATGTTGCTCAATTTTCGCAACGTCAAGTTCATGGGGTCCGCCATGATCGGCAAACTGATTTTGTTTTCCAAACAATGCAATTCCGAGAAAGTCGAACTTCGGGTGTGCGAGCTGAACGATAACTTGAAGGAAGTTTTCGATATGATGAAACTTTCCAAGAAAGTCTTTCGACTGCACCCAAGCGAAGACGAAGCACTTAAATCATTCAGAAAACGATAGCGGAATGGCGGGCCGTTTTATATGGCCGATGCGGTGGCCCGGTTGGCCAAGTGTTCAAATATCAGAATGGCCGCTAATGCAATCACGGCTACCGCCGCATGCAGCCAAAACGTCGCGTCCAGGGATTCCGGCCAAGTGGCGCGATAAACCCGCAACTTGAATTCGGGCACGTCGGGCGTGGTATTGATTTGGAACGGCCATAACTGCGGAAGCGATCCGGCAATCAAACCGCTCAGAAAAGACAATGTAATTGCCGGACGTCGCTCCAGCAAAAGCCGCAACACACGGCTAAACACAATCAGCCCCGTGACGCACCCGCCTGCAAAACACATCGCCACCACCAGGTTGCGCCCCAACTCCTCGAAGCTCAATATTTGCCTGGCAACCTGAATCAAATATTCGTATGCGCCCAACAACATCAGAATCAGTGCGCCGCTGATGCCGGGCAGAATCATCGCACAAATCCCAAACACTCCGCACAGAAACAGATACCAAAACGCCAACTCCTCACCCGAGCGAGCCGGACTCAGTTGAGAAACCAACAAGGCGACTCCGGTGCCCAGCAAGGCGGCGACGCCGTTGATGATCAATTTCCCACGATCTCCTTTGACATGATTGATCTGAACGATCATCCGCACCACGATCACCAAGGCAGCAATGATCATTCCCAAAAATGCCGCCAGCAAATACGAACGGCTCTGCTCATCTTCCAGGAAATGGGCCAGCAATTTGACCGTCAACACGAAACCAGCAGCGATGCCAAAACCCAATGTCGCGAGAAATTTTAAATCGACATATGCCGCCAACCCGGACCAGTCGCGTGATTTCACATAGTGAATCGTTTGCCCATCAAATCGACTGATCGCCGTGACGAGACGGCGGTATATCCCCAGCGCCAGCGCCACGGTACCTCCGGAAACACCGGGCACCACGTCTGCCATGCCCATGGCAAATCCGCGGAAAAAATTCGCGACCCAATGCTTTGGGCCGGTTGTTGACCGACTTGGATGTTGATCCGTGTTGACGGTTGAATCGGCCATTGAATTAAAAACGGCACGGTGAATGCAAATCGTTCTCCGTCGATCTTCGAACGATTGTGGAAATGCGTGATCTGGGGAAGAAAGCCAGTTTGTTTGGCTATCGCGCTGATGCGTAACCTTAGTCAAAAACGCGGTCATGTGACAGACGGAAATGCGGGGGATGGTTCCGCCAATCGGAGTTCTATTGACGAGATAACGGCAAAATAACTTGTATAGAGGTGGCGCCGTTCGAATGCGTTGATGGCAGGCACGGTTGGCGAAATCAATGTGGCAAGCCGCAAAATACAAATCGCGTGTTGAAGCAGATTTCCCTTTGATTGAATGCACTCGGGTGAAGCATTAGAATTCACGGGGGCGACAGCAGGACTCTCAAAGCAATTCCACCAAAATGACTTGGCTAGAGGTGTTGGCTCCAGCAAAGGTCAATCTTTTTCTGGAGTTGATTTCCAGGCGTGCGGACGGTTATCACGAATTGGAAACCGTGATGGTCAAGATCGGGTTGTCTGATCGGATGCTGTTCCGCCGGCGATCGGACGACCAAACGACTCTGTCCATCCGAACGGCTTGTGGGTCCCGCCATCAAATAGCGTCCGACCAAATAGCGTCGGACTCGAGCAACTTGGTTTGGCGCGCCATCGACGCCCTGCGCCAAGCGACTGGGCGGACGTTTGGTTTGGATGTCCGGCTCGATAAGCGAATTCCCGTGGGGGCGGGGCTAGGTGGCGGTTCCAGCGATGCTGCCTCGACGTTGCTAGCGTTAAATCGATGGTTTCAGTTGGGTCTGACGCCGGAGGAGTTGATGCAAATCGGCAGTCAATTGGGTAGTGACGTCCCCTTTTTTCTGTCGGGTGGTGCTGGTTTGTGTACGGGTCGAGGCGAGCGCGTTAAGGCATTAACGACTCGAGGACGAGGCTGGTTTGTGGTGGCAATGCCCCCGGTGGGTTTGCGTACTGGCGACGTTTACGGTCGCGCTTCGATCAGCCAAGGGCAACATTCCAGTCATCAAATCTGCGAGGCGATGCGGACAGGGCGCATTCCCGCCATTGGCAAGTTCATGCGAAATCGGTTACAGGGCGCTGCCGCATCGATCAGTCATTGGATCGAACGGCTTGCCAGTGAGTTTGACCGCGTGTCGGCGGCCGGTCATCAGATGAGTGGGAGTGGTTCTAGTTATTTCGGGCTGTTTGGCAGTAGGTTTGCGGCGCAAAACGCTGCGCGGATTCTCAGATCCAGGCTTCCGAGTGTATCAACCTATTGCGTCATTGGACTGGGTCGCAAGCCGCTGATGGCCTATCATCAGGCC
>JBFILF010000334.1:0-6307 GCA_041599835.1 Pirellulaceae bacterium | reverse complement strand
GACCGATCGATTTTGGCAGCAGCTTTCCGACTTACATCAAAAGCATCGAGGAGATCAACACGGCGCCGACGTCGTTCACCCCGTTTGGACCAGCCTGGCAAGGTTCCACGGCGACGGCACCTTGGAGTGGACCGGGTTCGACCGCGGCCGCAACGGTCGGAGGCGTCTACAACGGGTCCAATGGTAACGGCACGCTGAAGTTCCAGGTGACGCGGGACGGGACGCATGGCCAAGACGATTTGACCATCAAGATGTATGACAGTGACGACAATTTTGTCGAAGCGATCAACATCAAGAAAAACGATCCCCTCAATCAGGTCTATCAACTGGGCAACGGACTGAGCTTGACCCTCGGCGAAGGCGCGGTGGTCAAGAATGAATTTTTCACGGTCAACACCCAACTCCTCAGCACGTCGTACTCGCCGACCGACCCGGTGTGGAGTGGATCCACCGCCGAGGCTACGATCGGTGGAACCTACGACGGCTCCAACGGTACCGGTCAGCTGCGATTTGTCGTTTCCCGCGAAGGCACGCATGGGGTCGACGATTTGCGGATCCAAGTATTTGCTCCCGACGATTCACTGGTTGAAACGGTTAAAATCAACGACAACGATCCGGTCGACAAGGTCTATCAATTGTCAAACGGCTTGTCGCTGCAGCTGAGTGCCGGAGACCTGATCAAGAATGAATCGTTCGTTGTCAACGTCGATGAAAACGACCCGGGTGCAACCGGCCCGACGACTCCGCCATGGCAATTGTCATCGGCGGCGGTCACGATCGGCGGTGAATACAACGGCGCCAACGGCAGCGATACGTTGACATTTCAGGTCGCTAGGGGAGGTGAGCATGGGCAAGACGATCTGAAATTGAAAGTCTACGATTCAGACAATAACTTGGTTGAGACGATCAATATTCGTGACAATGACCCGATCGACCAGGTTTATCAGCTTGGCAACGGTCTGACATTGTCGCTGGGTGCCGGAGACCTGATCAAAAACGAAACGTTTACCTTGGATGTTGAGGCATCGGCACAGTTTTCGACCGATCCCCACCCGGTACGATCGACGGCGGTGGTAACGCTCGGCGGCGTTTATGATGGTTCCAATGACACGGGCACGCTGACGTTTCAGGTTGCCCAGGGTGGCATTCACGGCGTCGATGACCTGTTGTTGAACGTGTACGACGACAACGATGTCTTGTTGGACACAATTAATGTTGGTGCTGGCGACCCGATGGATCGGCAATATCAGCTGTCCAACGGTCTGACGTTTTCGCTGAATGCCGGCAAGCTCGTGGCAGACGAGACGTTTGTGGTCGACGTCAATCACCAAATCGGCAGCCGCGTCGACCCGGACAATCCGTTTGATGGGATTCGCAATTCAAACCCCAACTTCGACGGCGGCTTGTCGGTGACCGATGGCAGTTTCAACGTAAACGGAGTCGCCATCAGCGTGTTTGCGTCCGACAGCATCAACACGGTGCTCGATCGAATCAACCAGGCCGATTTGGATATCACAGCCACGTTTGATACCGCCAATGAATCGATCGTGTTGACTCGAAAAACTCCGGGGGCCAATCACTCGATCGAACTAACCGATGACACATCGGGATTCCTGGCCGCCACCAAGTTGGCTGGCGCCGAGGCCGTCATCGGCGGCGGCGACCAGTTCACGCCGCTGTCGCAAATTGCCGGAATGGAATCGGTAACCAGCGGCACGATTCGCATCAATGGCCATGCCGTGTCGATCGATGTGGAAAACGATTCGCTGCATGACATCATTGGTCGGATCAATGCATTGCCCACCGCGGTGACGGCGACGCTCGATACGGATAACAACACGCTGTTGATTGCGGCCACCGACCCCGCGGATTTGGTAATCGACAGTGGAGACACCGGTTTTTTTGCCGCGGTCGGTATCGCGGATGGAAATTACGAATCAGTCGGCAGAGAAATGACGGTTCGCAAACGGATTGGATACTCGTCCCAAATCCGTCGGCGTGTGACACACGCTGTGCGTGATTTTGCCAAGCGGCTCAATGACCTGTTCGACGAGTCGCAAGCCTGGCGGCACGGCGACCAATTTCTGGCCGAAATTCGTCACGAAATCCAAGCGGCCGTTGCCGGCAGTTTTGAAACGCCGGAAAGCCAGTTGAAAACGGATCTTGGCATCGCTTTTGATTTTAGCCGCAATCGAAACCCGGTGTTGCGGTTTGGCAACGACCAGGGACGGCAGCTGACTTCGGCCCTGCGTTCAACCGAGGGGGCGCGCGAGTTTGCCGATTTCTTTTTCGGCACCGAACAAACGGAGGGTCTGGCCGATCGGCTTCAATCCCTGCTCGAAGCGTCAGAGAAGCGTCTGGTCCGCGAACTCGGACCCAGCGGGCACGTCATCGACGTCGTGGTGTAAACTGGGCCCTATCAGTTTTTGACTGATATATGGCTTATTTACAGATTTGCTCGATGGCGCAGCTTGTCGCGCGGCAACCAGTCGGTAGTTCGACACGTGATATAAATTGTTGAACGGCGTGGCGGAAGCACCCGGCATGCCATCATGGACGAAGCGAGCATGAACGACGAAGCGAGATCGACGTCACTTTAAGTGACTCATGTTCGTCCCGCGAAATTGACAGCTGCAGCGGGCAAATCGGTGAGCAAAAACGCACAGCTGTGAGCCGATTTGAGCACGCCGTATACAGCTGGATCGACACGACCGCCATGACCGTCGCCATTAAGCAATCGTCACCTGCGGCACCGCGTTCCGGCATGGAAAATGCCGAAGACTCCAGAATAGATTTTGCAAAATTGCCGGGAGCCACCCATTTGTCCGACAAGCCAATTGCATCACATGCTGCTAAGGGCGGCGGCGACAACTCGCCGTCCTCCGATGAAAGCCGCCGCTCTTTTCAGCGACTTACCGGTTCTAAAACGATGATTGCCGGGTTGGCCGTGGGACACGCACCGCTCTCTGAATGCGAAGGCAAACCCGTTGACCGTCCAACAAGGCAGGTGAATCGACTGCCGACGCTATTTCCGCTGCTTGTGAAAAGATCACTCGCAATCCGTCATAGTCCCGCCCTGGTCCGTGAGCGCGTACCTAACAGTCTGCTCAAATCGTCCGTTTAACCGAACTAGAGAAGGAGACACGCGATGGCAACACTGGGAAAACTGGCAAACGCCAAAGTCAGTGAAGTGATGACGCAGCACGTGATTTCACTGACGGCCAGCGATACGATTCAGGAAGCCGCATCGGTAATGTTGGAGCATGGATTTTCAACGGTACCGGTGGTCAACACCAACAACAAATGCATCGGCATCTTGTCGCGATCGGACCTGACGGAGTTGTTATTGCAACAGGATGACGAGCTATCTCGATTGCTGGATACGGACCGGTTGTCGCTGGAGTGGTTCAATCGCACGATGGAAACGACCGATAGTCGAAGCGTGAACGAGTTGATGTCGGACAATGTGAGCCTAGTTAAAGAGAATACCAGTTTGCCCGATGCATGCCGCGAAATGGTCCGCAATCGCGTGCATCACTTGCCAGTGGTCAACAAGGACGACAAAGTGGTCGGCATCATTTCGACGTTTGACATCGTCAATGCCGTGGCCAATACCGAAGGGGAATAACGGCGGGTGGCCAAGTAATCCGGCGGCATAACACCTGCCGAGGATCAAGGTGGGAAGTGCCCATCCTGTCGGCGGTGGCAAATGTTACCGTCATTAAACTTCGTTTTGTGCTTCGTCTTTTGGTTTTGATGCCCTCACCCTCCCTGCGGGCACTCTCTCCCCAAGGAAGTGAGGGAGGATAGCTCAAGGAATCAGACGCGAGGCCGGATCGTCAAGAGTCGATCGTTATTCCAGCGGTGACTCTGTGGAGTGAGATTCCGCGTCAACCACGGCTGGATAAGGCAGTTCTTTCAATTGCCAGCTGGCCAATCCAACTTCACCACTAGCGACCAACCAATGGTTGACAATCTGCAGCAATGGCGAGACCGATCTCGCCATTCAATGCAAAAATATGAAGCCCCCCGGCAGTTCAGAAAAAGCGGCACCGCGGGTTGTCATCGGCGTTTGCCAGTTTTAGGCAGCTTGACAACAATGGCAAAAACGGTCGCATATCATTTCAAATTCCGCCGATGGCCAAACGAGATTTGTTTTCGTCCCGCACCGCCGCGGTTCTAACCATGATCGGCGTGTCGGTGGGCCTGGGAAACGTCTGGCGTTTTCCGTACATGATGGGATCGCATGGCGGTAGCGCTTTTCTGTTTATTTACTTGCTGTTTGTAGTGCTGTTTGGCATACCTGCGGTGATGGCCGAATGGGCGTTGGGTCGGTCGACACGCAGCGGCCCCATCGGCGCCTTTGCCGTGGCGTTTGGAAAACGCTGGGGCTCCCTGGTCGGCATCGTTTTGACCACCACGGTATTGATCGCCAATTCGTATTACCTGGTAGTGGTCGCGATGGTGGTTTACTCAGTCTGGTTCTCGGCAGTCCATGGATTTGACCAAAACAATCTTTCCGCGTTTGCCAGTGACGGATTGGGCAACGGATGGTTAATCGCGCCGCTGGCCATTGGATTGCTGGGGTTGGGGCTGGCGATTGCGGCGCGGGGAGTGCGTCACGGCATTCAGCAAGTCAGCCGGCTGTTTGTGCCTTTTTTTGGCCTGGTCGTGTTGTACATGATATTCCATGCACTGACGTTGCCTGGTGCCGCCGCGCGGTTCGCCGATTTTTTACAGCCGGACTTCACGGCGCTGACCGCCACCAATGTCTTTGCAGCTCTAGGACAGGCCATCTTTTCGTTGAGCTTGGGCGGGACTTTTTTCGTAATTTATGGCAGTTACCTTCGCGCCAATGAGTCCATTCCGTCAACCGCGATGTTGACGGCGCTGGGTGATGCAGGTGCCGCGCTTTGCGCCGCGCTGTTTCTCGTTCCGGCGATGTTGGTCTTTCAACTGGAACTTGACCAGGGGCCAGGACTCGTGTTTGAAACATTGCCGCAGCTGTTCATCCACATGCCGGGAGGAAGGATTGTGGGAACGTTGTTTTTATTGGCCTTTGCCTTGATGGCGTTTTTGTCCAGCCTGGCCGCGCTGCAGGTGGGCGTCGGTGGATTGACCGATTTGGGCCGCTTGAAACCGCCGCAGGTCTTCCTTTTCGTGGGCGCCATGGAAGCCGTCTTAATCTTGGTGACTTCTTTTCACCAGGAGTGGATTGGACCGATGGATCTGGTGTTTGGTTCAGGCATGCAATGCCTGGGTTGCTTGCTCGCCTGCCTGGCTGTTGGTTGGGGATTGGGCAAGGCGATAATGCGAGATCAATGGTTTGGTGAAACCCGAAACTGGATACATCAGGCCATCATTTTCTGGCTGCGGTGGATCGTACCGGCCGGCATCCTGGCCGTCCTGATCCTGGCTTCGGATCCGGGCCGCGCGTTGCTTGAAGTGTTAGGGTTTTAGTGTTGGGGTATGATGAGCGTAGTGTATTGAGTTGTTCCGGCTCCCTTTCCCGGCATGTACCGGACAAACCGCCGGTTGAGTTGACGATCAGCTGGCGATAGACTCGATTTTCGATATGAGTTACATGGGCCGGGTGCAAAACTCAAGGTCGCCATCATGACGCAACAGAAACGACAAAGCGTCTCCGCGTTTAACCAGGATTTCAAAAAGTACGATCAGGTTCGCAAGGAACAAAAATACCGATTGTCAGGTGAGGCTGACGACGCCGATCAATACGACGAGGAGTACCAGATCAAGGTCTGCGACTTTTCAGAATTCACCACCGGCGGCGCCAGCGGTCAGCGGCGTTTTGCCGAATCACTCGGTTCGGCCATGGAGGACATCGGGTTTTCGATTCTGATTAATCACGGCATCGACGAGGATCTATTCCGCCAATCGAACCAACAGATCCTTGGATTTTTTGAAAGCGACACGACCGTCGATCAGCGGATGAATTACCTGGCCGAGCGGTACGGTTCGGTCAAACAGGGATACTTTCCGATCAAACAAACCAGTGACATTCATCCGGATCTGGTCGAGGGTTGGGTGTTTTGCCGGCGGGCGTTCAATTTTGATAACGATCCGGATTTTCGCGAAGCGGATTTCTGGCCGGCCGCCGGCCACGAACCGTTTTTTCGCCAGGTGTGTGTCGAATATCAGCGGCTGATTTTGCCCATCATGCAGAGCATTTTGAGCTACTTGGGGTGCGACCCGCATTGTTACGATCAGCGGCTGACGAATTCCAATTTCGGATTGCGGTTTAATTATTATCCTCCCATCAGCGATGTTGATGACCGGTCCGGTGCCG
>JBFILF010000333.1:0-6313 GCA_041599835.1 Pirellulaceae bacterium | reverse complement strand
CCAGTCGCGAGCAGCAAATCCCAGGGCCACAACGGCCATTCCGGTGTTGTTGGTGCCCATGGATATCGAATTAAACGGTGCCGTTTCGCTCCAGTTACCGGCTGAACAAAAAGTGGCCGAGCCGGTGGCTAACGTGATTGGCGTGTTGCGCGGCAAAGGGACGGAATTGTCCAACGAGGCGATTCTGGTATCGGCCCATTTGGACCACCTCGGACAACGCGAAGGTGCCGAAGGGGACAACATTTATAACGGCGCCGACGACAATGCCTCCGGCGTCACGGGCGTGCTGATGTTGGCCGATGCATTCGCGGCACTGGACACGCGCCCGGAACGAACGGTCATATTCATTGCCTATTGGGGCGAAGAACGCGGCCTGTTGGGGTCGCGGTACCTGGTCCAAAATCCAGTCTGGCCGCTGCAGCAAATCAAGGCCAATATCAATCTCGAAATGATTGGTCGACCGGAAGCCGGCGCGAGGGAAAAAATCTGGATGACGGGGTGGGAGCAAAGCGATTTAGGCGAATTGATGGCGGCTGGAGCCAAACGCGCGGAAGTTGACGTGTTTGAGCATCCCCAATTCAGCAGCATGTTATACCGGGCCAGTGACAATTGGCCGCTGGTCGAAGCGGGTTTGATCGCGCACAGTTTTTCGGCGGGCTCGCTGCACAAGGATTACCATCAACCCGGCGACGAATGGGAAAAGCTGGACTTGCCGCACATGACGCGGGTCATACGCGGCCTGTTTGCCGGCTCGTTGCCGATTGCCGATGCGACCGTCACGCCGCAAAAATCCGCCAACCGCAGGTGATCACATGATTATTCGATGCGCTACGTTTGTTCTGATCATCGCCACGGCCGGGGTGACGGCGAGCAGGATCGCGCCGGCCCAGGAAGCTGAAATCGATTGGAAATCGGATATCACCTTTTTGGCCAGAGAATTATCGCTGCGGCATGTTAACGCATTTCATACGATTTCCCCGGAAAAATTCGCAGCAAGTGTAGTCGAATTGAAACAGTTGATGCGGTTTTATGATGACGACGATATGACGATTCAGCTGACCAAGCTGGTGCGTCTCATCGGCGACGCCCACACATCTGTCCTTCCCGATCAAAGCGAATTTCATTATTTCCCAATTAACGTCTATTGGTTTGATGACGGGATTTTTGTGACGGCCATTGATGAAAAGCACAAGGATTTGATTGGCGCCAAACTGGTTGAAGTTGGAGGAGTGGGCATCAAGCGCATCGTAAAGGCATACCGCGAGCTACTTCCGCACGACAACGAACAGGGGTTTCGCCAGGCGTTTGCTCGCGAATTCAATACTGCCGAGTATCTGGTTAACCATAGCGCGGGAGGTGCTGTGAGAGAACGTTTGGTGGTATTGGAAAAAAACGGTGAAACTATGGCGATCAACCTCACGTCTGTGCCCGGCAGCGACGTCCGGAAGATCCGGTTTGCGGTACCCAATTTCGAAACAACGCCGCTGTACATGCAAAAATCCAATTTGGATCATTGGAATGATTGGATCGAATCGGAAAAAACGCTTTACTTCAAATACAACCGCTGCCGTAATCAGCCGGCGTTTGATCGACTGGTGGCGGGAACCCGGGCATTCATCGAACAAAACGAAGTCGACAAATTTGTTTTAGATTTGCGCGACAACGCCGGCGGGGATTCACGAATCTTCAAATCGCTGCTGGACTACCTGAACAACAGCGAGCAATTAAACCGCAAAGGCAAGTTATTTGTGATCATCGGCCGGGGCACGTTTTCGTCGGGATTGTGGAATGCGATTGATATGACGACGACCCGCGCAATCTTCATTGGCGAAATGACCGGTGGCCGGCCCAATTTTTATGGAGAAGTCAAAACGCTGGAACTTCCCAGTTCCAAAATCAAGGTGAGCTACTCGACGAAGCTGCACCAACAATATCCCGAGTATGAGCACGTTGGCTTGCGTCCAGATATCGAGATTAGTGTCAACTCGGAGGATTGGTTTGCCGGACGCGATGCCTTCTTGGAGGCCGTGTTCGAATACGGCAAGTAATCGCTGACACAAATTAGGGCAAGTGCTCGGCTGGATTGCCGCGTTCGACGTCTCCGACAATTCGGCAACAACGGGTTTGGTCGAACCTAGTTGTCTTCGTCCAGTAGTTTTTGGATCATGGCCTCGATGGTGTCGGCCCATCCGGGCGAGACGCCGCTTTCCACCAAACGGACTTTACCCGCCCGGTCAATGATTACCGTATGGGGTAGTCCGGCTACGCCGTAATTGCGAATCATGTCGCTGTTGCCCGGGACGATCATCGTCGGGTGCTTCCACTCGCGTTGTTCCAAAAACTTTTCGATGACCAGGTTTTCATCTTCGGGAGTGACGGGTTCTTCAGCACGTTGAGGTTGTTGCAGCTGATCGTTCCAGACCAGCCCAAAATGCCGCGTCACGCCCAGAAATTTCAGTCCGCGTGGTTCGTAACTTTCACGGAACTTTCGCAAATCAACAAAGGTGTCGAAACTGGGTCGGTGTCCCACCGCCCAAAATTGCATGAGCACCACATTGCCCTTGAGCTCGTCGAGCTGGGTTTCCGGGCCGGCAACCCAATACTCGGCATCCAATGGCGGGGCATCCTTGCCGATCAAGTCTTTGATCGTAATGGCCGAATCGATTTTCTGCTCCAGGGCCGGCAGGGCGCGGGCAAATTGTTGCATCGATCGCTGGGCGGAAGGATTCGCGGCAATGATATTTTCAATTCGCTCCTTAAAGTCGTCGAGCAACGGCCTGGCCGCCTCCGGATCGCTGTTCAGCAAACGATTAAGTTGAAACGAGGCTGCTGACAAGTATTGCACGGTCAGGCCAATGTTGGCAGGGTCATTGTCCAATCGTTCCTGTACCATGGTTTGGTGCTGTTCATACAGGTCATCTTTGCGTTGTTCATCCGGCGTGGCGCGCATCAGTCCGGCGATCATCCGCGCATACAATTGCACCGCGGTGGCATTTTCCGGATTGGCTTCGAACAGCTTTTGCACTTTTGGCAGGTACTCATCCAACATTTCGGTCGCCTGGTCCAATTTGCCGATATTGACCAACAACTGGGCCTTCAGGTTGGTAATAACGGTCAACCGGGAGAGCGATTGGGAAAGTGAATCAAAATCGGTAATCGGTTCCAGTGCCTCGATGGCGCGATCATAGACCTCGACCATTTCATCCGACTCGTTGACACGGTTTGCGCTGACACCCAGCACAACCAGTGTTGTCGTCAACCGTCGTTGCACGCGCTCGTCGTCGATTCGGTCTAATTGATAATCCAGTAATTTCATCCGCTGCTCATAGGCGGATCGAAAATCTTGAATCCGCTCAAAACCTGCGGCGACAACTTGTCGAGCCCGAAAAACATCTTCGGGATCCGGCGAGTCTGCCGCATCGGGGGCAGTTGACTCATCCACCCAAGTCGCAGCGTCGCGAATTTCGCCGGTTTCGATCAGTTGTCGCAGCTGCTGCAGAAACTCACTCAACCCCTGTTGCTGTTGCGCCTGTTCTGTTTCTTCCTGAAAAGCCCACCGGGACGCGGTAGCGGCTGCCACAAAATCGCCATTCCAATTGATCGCGGCAACGGCCGCAACAACAACCAACTGCATCCCGATGCGTTTCATCATGTGTACCGGCCTACCAAAATAAAAATATCGACGAAAAAACGGCGGCCATTGTCAGACCGAACGGCGCGTGGCGACGCGTTGGCCACGTCCACTCCACAACACACTATAGCGAAAGCCACGTTACAAACGAACCGGCCGGTTCACTATGAAGCCGTTGTTAGTCCTTCCAGGCGATAAGAGATTCGGTCGCGCTGCTGCGAGGTGAGATCCGGATTGACCTGGTCGACGGCTTGTCGGACCAGTTGTCGCCGCAACGTGGGATTTTGCCATCGTTTCTGAGCTTCGGGACTCAACCGATGGATCGGATCAAAATACAGGAACAATTCATTCGGTTTGACTTCGGGCGCCCGCCACACCGATATCCCGTTTTCCTGGTCGTAGTGTTCGTACGAGGTCACGTGCCGCTTGCCGCCGCCACCCGGTGCGTCACAGACGAACGTCGGCACGTTAAAACCGGCGGTCGATCCGCGGACGTGTTTGCAAATTTTCACGCCATCCGCCAACGTCGTGCGCAGGTGCTCGCAACCAGGGACCATGTCGTGGATGTAGACGTAATACGGCTGGATGTTGATGTACGACAATTGTTTGGTCAATTTGATCATCACTTCCGTATCGTTGTTGACACCTTCCTGTAACACAGCCTGGTTGCGGACGGTGACACCCTCGCGAAACAATCGTTGCATCGCCAGTCGACTCCACTCGGTAATCTCTACCGGCGATGAAAAATGCGTGTGGATCACGACTTGCTTGTCCAGGTCCCGTCCGCGGCGATGAATGTCCAGTAGCGCGTCGACCCAAGCGTTGTCGGTTAAGATTTTTTGCGGCAGAATGGCAATGCCCTTGGTGGCGTATCGCATGCGCCGAATATGCGGAATCGCCAACAACTGTTCGCCAATGTGCGTAATGTATTTGGGCGTCAAATTAAAAGCGTCGCCCCCGGATATCACGACATCTTCGATTTCTTCGTTGTTTTGCAAATACTCAAACACCGGCTCCCAGTTTTTCGGATTCGGGCCATAAGTGTCTTTTTCGACTGTTTCCGTAGAACCGCCGATGATGCGGCTCCGCGTGCAATACGAGCAATAAACCGGACAGGTGGTCAGCGGCAAAAACAGGACTTTGTCGACGTACCGGTGCGTCAGCATGGGCACGGGCGAGTCCACGTCCTCGTACAACGAATCCGCCAGGTGATACGGATGGTCGGGCAGCATTTGCGACGCCAGCGGCAAGAATTGCTTCCGCAACGGGTCGTGCTCAGGATCATCCCAATCGATTAATGAAAAGACATATGGCGTGATCCGCACGTTCATCGGCGCAATTTTGAACGCCGCATCAATGTCTGCAATTAGCGATTCTCGGACGCGATGTCGCAACACATCCTTGACGTGCGACAATTTGCGAATGGAGTTTTTGGATTGCCACAAATGATCGGTGAACTCCGCCCGCGATACCCCGGACCACGCCGGTATTTCACGCCAAAATTCGTCGTCGCGAAATTCGCGGTGAGAAAGATCATATACGGCCGATTCGGGTTGGGCTCGATCCAGCATGGATAAACCTGTTCGATGTATAAATTTCGGTACCGCCTGAGATACCGAATCAGTGAAGTGGTGGAAAAACGCAGGCCAACCGCAGGCGATCGGTCCACGGCACGCGGCGTTAACTTGGGCGGGGAAGTGATCACGACGCCCTTTTCAAAAGTCGGGCGTTTCTCGACAGACTTGCACTTACCCCTAAAACGCCGTCTTTACACAGTTTACCAACCGCCGGTTTTCTAGGCCATGTTGGATTTTTTCCTTTTAAGTCGACCGCAAAAACGACCGTTAAGCGTCGGCATAAATGGGAATTTCGACGTCGTTGCGGTAGTTGGTCCCCTGGTAGATTCGCTGGACAAAGATGCCGGGCAAGTGGACATCTTCGGGCGGTATCTGACCCAATTCCACCAGCGTCTCGACTTCGACCACCGTCGTTCGGCCGGCCATGGCCATCAAAGGAGAAAAATTGCGGGCCGTCTGCTTGAACCAAAGGTTGCCGTAGGTATCGCCCAGCTCGGCTTTGATGATGGCAAAGTCGGCAGTCAACGACAGTTCCAAAAGACAAGGACGGTCGAATTGCCGCGTCTCCTTGCCGTCGGCCACCGGAGTGCCGTAACCGGTTGGTGTATAGAATCCACGGATGCCCATGCCCCCGGCCCGGATTCGTTCAGAAAATGTTCCTTGCGGCACCAGTTCCACCTGGACTTCGCCGGAAAGCATTTGTTGTTCCAAGTCCGGGTTGCCGCCGACATAGCTGCAAACGGCATGGGTGATTTGGTGATTTTTGAGCAAGATCGCCAAGCCGCGCCCAGCGTTTCCGATATTGTTAGAAATCGCCGTGATGTTGGTAATGCCTTGGCGGGCAATTTCATCAATACTGTTCTCGGGTATGCCGCATAACCCAAATCCTCCGCTCATCAATGTGATGCCGTCCTTGAGGTCGAACAAAGCCTCTTGTGGTCCGTTAAAAACTTTAGTTTGGCTCATGCGGTTTGCTGATAATTCATTTCTTTGATTTCGTCTGGCCTGTGTCGTGTCGCGGAAGACGCCGAAAGAATCGATTCCAGACCCCGCCGCCGGCTTATGCCGTCACGGTCCTTGATTCCATACTCTCAATCGTATCGTG
>JBFILF010000332.1:0-6319 GCA_041599835.1 Pirellulaceae bacterium | reverse complement strand
GAGGCGCGGCGTGCGACTTAGCACAGTATGCGTCAAGCGTTTTTGCTCAATATTAATGTTTGCCGCCCCCCCATAATTTAGGCATAACGCGCTGCAGAATAAACGCTCGTTAATTCAATTCCGGATTTTCAACCCATCACGGCAAGCTGACGCCAAGTCCAAAAAATCTTTTGCCGCGTCACCGATATATTGGTACGATGGTAGGTCCCCTCCAGTGGGTCGGTAAACGGAGCGACACTTCCCGCCGAATATTTATGAGCCGTAAGCGACCCGAATCTCGGGGGCAGTCGCCAACCAGGTCATCGCGACGTGATCAGGACTGGGTTTCGTTATCTGGTGATCCATTTGATCCCGACGAAGTCGACGGTGAAACGTTGGATCACTTGTCTGGGCAGGTTTCGCCACCCGAAATCCGCTGTGCCAAATCGTACGGCAGGTATCGCGTCATTCGCGAAATTGGTTCAGGCGGTTTCAGCGCCGTTTTTCTCGGGCATGACGACCAACTGGATCGCCGAGTCGCGATCAAGGTATCCAACCTGGAAGACGACGGCAAAGCCCAGCGCCGCGCAATGGAGGAAGCGCGGAGCCTGGCCAAGC
The DNA here is from genome assembly GCA_041599835.1 of Pirellulaceae bacterium. Classification (GTDB taxonomy): domain Bacteria; phylum Planctomycetota; class Planctomycetia; order Pirellulales; family Pirellulaceae; genus CAJQPP01. The sequence goes on along the minus strand of JBFILF010000332.1, from coordinate 5,722 downwards.
TGCGGCACTCAGGCATCGTGACGGTGTACGATGTTGGCAAGCAGGGGGGGCAGTGCTATATCGTGGCAGACTTTCTGGAGGGTCCCAGCCTGTCGGACTGGCTGAAAAAATACCAACCGAGCTGGCAACAAGCGGCAGCGTTGGTGGCGTCGGTCGCCGACGCACTGGCTTACGCCCATGCCCGGCGAACGGTGCATCGTGACGTCAAGCCGCAAAACATTATTCTTGTCGATGGTGTGTATCCCGTACTGGTTGATTTCGGGTTGGCGTTGGTTGAGTTTGACATGAGCCAGGCCTGGCTTGGTGCGATTGAGGGCACACCCTCGTACATGTCGCCTGAACAAGCCATTGGTCGTGCCACCCGAATCGACGGCCGCACCGACATTTACAGTTTGGGTGTCGTCCTGTATCGGCTGTTGTGCGGTCAACGTCCATTCCGTGCCAATCGCCCGAAGGAATTACTGCGTCAGATTCGCGAAGACGAACCTCAACCGCCGCGCCAGTTGAATCCGCAGTTGCCGGTCGAACTGGAGCGGATTTGTCTTAAGGCCATGGCCAAACAGGTCGCGGACCGTTACACCACAGCTACCGATTTAGCTGACGAACTGCATGCGGCGTTGCAGTCTGCCGACACTCAGACGCCGTTGGCATCATCCGCCCCGTCGATTCAGCCCCGAGAGATCAATGGCGGAGTGGCGACGGACATCGGAGCCACCCGGCGGGCAGAACCAACGTCGGAACGACGCCGATTGACATTGATGGTGTGTCAATGTGATCTGCTGCTGTCCGAAGACAACCTGGATTCGCTCGATCCAGAATCTCAGCATGAAATCGCCAAAGTGTTTGCATCCAGTTGCCAGGAGGCGATTCAACAGTTCGACGGGACTTTCGTGCAATCCAGCGGACAGGAAAACCTGATTTGTTTTGGCTTTCCGGTGGCGCACGAAGACGACCCGCAACGAGCTATTCGCGCGGCGATACAAATTATGGATTGCATCCCGAAAATCAATCTTGAATTGACGGACCGTGACCTGCCCACCATTCTGGCTAGCTGTGTCATTCATACGGGAGAAGTGGTCGCCACCAAGAATCCTTCGGGGCACTCCGGAGAGCCCGTTTCGCTGGTTGGTGAGGCGCGGAACGTTGTGGCGCAACTCGAGCGCTACGCCCAACCCGACGCCATTATCGTTAGCGACACCACCCAGAAATTGGTTCGCGGATTCTTTGAGTTCGATTTGATCGGGTCGCAACGAGTCCACGGTGCCAAAAAGCCGTTGAAGTTGTTTGAATTGCTCCGCGAAGCTTCGGTGCGTGGACGAATCGAAGCCGAAGCGTCGGAAGGTTTAACACCGTTGGTCGGGCGCGACATCGAATTTGGCATTCTCAAGGATCGCTGGGAAAAGACGACCGAGGGGATGGCCCAGTTTGTGACATTGATCGGCGAACCTGGTTTGGGTAAATCGCGGTTGGTCTATGAAATCAGACAACACGTGATTCATCAGGAGGCAGACGATCGGCCGCCGGCCGTCGTTGAATTTTTGTGTTCACCCTACCACCAATCCAGTGGCTTGCATCCGGCGACGGATTTTCTCGGTCGCCTGCTGGAGTTTCGTCAAACAACCCATACCCAGCAACGGCTAGATCGGTTGGTCAAGCACCTGACCGAACTGGATTTCACAGATCCCGAAGAAATCTCGGTGTTTGCCGCGCTGTTGTCGCTGGACGTCCAGGCTCAATTGCCACTGCCGACGTATTCGCCGCAGCGGCTGATGCAGCGTACTCAAGAACTCGTCATCGAATGGCTGTGCGAATTTGCCCAGCGGCAACCTGTGTTGTTTATCGTGGAAGACCTGCACTGGGTGGATCCGTCCACCTTGGAAATGCTCGGCCGGCTGGTCGAACAGGGATTTCACCAAAACCTGATGACCGTTTTTACGTTCCGACCCGATTTTGCCGCCCCCTGGACCAGCTGCGGGCACCAAACCCAACTGGCGCTAAACCGGTTGTCCCAGACACAGGTCGCCGAAATGGTGTGTGCCCAAACCGGCGTCGCCAGTTTGCCCGAGTTCCTGGAAGCGCGGTTGTTCGAGCGGACCGACGGAATCCCGTTGTTTGTCGAAGAATATGGCCGAATGATGTTGGAATCCAATCTCGAAACCAACGGCAGCTCAATGATCGAAGACGCTCGGGTGTTGGATACGATTCCCGATTCGCTGCAGGATTTACTCGTGGCGCGTTTGGATCGGATGGACTGCAACTACAAAGTGGTACAGTTGGCCGCCACCATTGGACGCGAGTTTTCCCATGAACTGCTGGCGGCTGTTTGCGATATCGATGATGCGGCGCTGCAATTCGAGCTTGACAAACTGGTTCAGGCCGGTCTGTTATTCTCAAAAGGGCGGTCGCCCCGGCGCGCCTATATCTTTAAACATGCCTTGATCCAGGATGCCGCTTACGACTCGTTGCTGATCAAACAACGACAAAAATATCATCGCATGGTGGCCACCGAACTGGAATCGCGATTCCCCGATCTTGTGGAATCGGAGCCCGAAATCCTCGCCCATCACTATACTCGTTCTGACGACGTCGAATACGCCATAACGTATTGGCTGAAGGCCGGTGTGCGGTCCCAGGAACGCTCTGCCAATGCCGAAGCGCTAAGTCACTTGACCGCCGGCATGAAACTGGTTGAGTCACTCGATCCCTCGCCACGTCGAGACAACATCGAGCTGCAATTTCGGTTGCCGTTGAGCGCCGTGTGTACGGCGTCATTTGGCTACGCTTCGCCCGAAGTCAGCAAACACAACCGTCGTGCCAGGGAGCTGTGTCAGCGGATCGGGTCGGAGGCGCCGCTGTTTGACGTGATGATGCTCAACTGGGCGTACGAATTTATCCAGGGGCAGATCACTCGCGGGACGCAGACCTCGTTGGAGTTGATCGCGTTGGCCAATGCAGCCAATGACGACGGTCTGCTGACCGAAGCTAACTGGGCCTGCGCCTGCACGTCGTGGTGGGCCGGCCGATTCGCTGAGGCAGGCGATCATGCGGCGCGGGCCTGCGAGTTGTATTCCATCGAGGCCAGTTCACTGCGCGCCAAGTTCACGCAGCAGAATTGCGGGCCAATTGTGAAGTGCCATTGGGGCCACGCCTTGCTGGTGATGGGCTATCCGGATCAGGCCGCCGAAAAATACGAAGAAGCCATCGAGTTGGCTCATCAGTTGGATCATCCGTTTTCCACGGCCACCGCCGTTTGGCAACCGGGTTGGGGCTACGAAAATGCTCGCAGCGGACAACAAGCGATGTTGTGGGCCGAGCGAACGATCGAGGCCAGCGCCCAGCCGGGCTTTTTGTTTTGGGAAGCATTGGGATTAATGCAAAAGGGATCCGCGCTGACGTTACTCGGAGATTACGAGGAATCAATTCCGCTCATCCGTCGCGGCGCCGAAAAAATGCGGTCCACCGGATGTTCCAAAGTGCTGCAACACTACTGGGCTCAATTGGCCGACGCGTTGTGGTACGCAGGCCATCGCGGCGAAGCCTGGACGACACTCGAGCAGGCCCAGGCGATATCCAGTGCGGATAGCGAGCGGTTTGCTGAATCGGACCTTCATCGTCGGCGTGGCGATTTCCTGTTTGACGAATCGAGATTCGCCGAAGCGGAGAACCAGTACCTGGCTGCGATTGACATTGCTCAAAGCCAACAGGCCAGGCTGTTTGAGCTGAGAGCGACCACCCGGTTGGCGGCGTTGCTGCTGGAACAGAATCGCCGCGACGAAGGTCTCAGCCGCCTGCAACGCATATACGATTGGTTCAGCGAAGGATTCGATTGGCCTGACCTGGTTGCGGCCAGGACTTTGTTAAATAGCTGACGATTTGCAACAATGATTTGCGGTCGTCTCCCCGGCACTGAGATCCGTCATGCGTTACTGGTTCAGCATTTTGGCGCTAATGTTTTGCACTTCGCCTGCGCTGGTCGTCGCCCAGTCGACCATCCAACCCCAACGCGCGCGTGAACTCGGAATCGATGTCGGCGTGCTGCCGGCCGGACGCTGGAATGCCATCACGGATGTGGATGGGGTTCGCGTGGGCCACCAAACCCTCGTCGAGGGCGAATCGGTGCGGACCGGTGTCACCGTGATCGTGCCCAATACGGGCAATCTGTTTCAGCAAAAAGTTCCGGCCGCCATTTTCTGCGGCAACGCGTTTGGCAAACTGGCGGGCTCCACCCAGGTCCAAGAACTGGGAACTTTGGAAACACCGATTGCCTTGACCAACACTTTGAGCGTCCCGGTTTGTGTGCAGGCACTTGTGCGGTACACGCTGGACCAAAGCGGCAACGAAAACGCACGGTCCGTCAACGCCGTCGTTGGCGAAACCAATGACGGATTCCTTAACGACATTCGCGGAATGCATGTCAAGCAGACAGACGTTTTGGCGGCCCTGCGGGCTGCCGCAGGTGGCGCGGTGACCGAAGGCTGCGTCGGCGCCGGAACCGGAACGATCTGTTTTGGTTGGAAAGGCGGCATCGGAACTGCGTCGCGCGTGTTGCCGCCGCGACGGGGCGGGCATACCGTGGGCGTCCTGGTGCAATCTAATTTTGGAGGGATTCTCGCCGTCAACGGCGCGCCGGTGGGCCGGGAATTACAGCAATTGGCCGACGACGACCAGGATGGTTCGTGCATGATCGTGGTGGCGACCGACGCGCCGCTGTCGCCGCGCAACTTGCAGCGGCTGGCCCGGAGGGCCTTGTTTGGCATGGCGCGAACCGGCGCTACGATGAGCAACGGTTCGGGCGATTACGTGATCGCTTTTTCAACCGCTTATCGTCTACAAGCCGGCGCAACGCGACATTCGGTGGAACTCTTGGCCAACAACCAAATGACCGGTCTGTTCTTGGCTGTTGCTGAAGCCACAGAAGAAGCGATTTACAATTCGTTATTTGCTGCCACCTCGATGCAGGGACGGGCAGGGCATCGCGTCGCAGCGCTCCCCGTCGAACCAACCATTGAAATTTTGAAAAAGTACAATCTGTTGAATCTGCACCAACGGTTGCCGCCCCGCAATCGGTAGGGAATTTTGATAGTCGCGCGGTGCCGGCCCTTGGGGACTTGGTCAGCATCTCGCAGATTTGTGCTCCGCGACCTGACGGTTGGGGCAATCGATGGACGCCGTTGCGCGTGGTGCGTCGCGTTGTGTCGCGCGACCAGCGCAGACGATGCGGTTAATTCACGTTGCTCGGCGCCGACGGTGCCTGCTGGCGCCACACCACTTCATCATCAATCGTTTGTTTCAGCGCCGCGCCACACCCGGGCAAATCGGAAAAGGCAATCTGGCCGCGGTCGATCGTCACGCCGGTCGCCGGCTCCTGCGCGAGCAGGATGGCACCGTCCAAATCGGCATAATCCAACAGCGGCAACAACTGTGCACCCGCCGAGATGCCAATCGAACTTTCGATCATGCAGCCAACCATTGTCTGCAGGCCCAACGCCCTCGCTTGTCGCAGCATTCGCACGGCCGGCGTCAGTCCACCGCATTTGCACAGTTTGACGTTGATCCCGTGAAACCGTCCCTGACATTGCTCGACATCGGATTCGACCAGGCAGTTTTCATCGGCGATGATCGGCAAGGCAGTTTTTTCGTACACTTGGCGCTGGTCGGCCTGGCTGGCGTCGGCCGGCAACGGTTGTTCGATGAACTCCACGCCCAGTTCCGCCAGCGCGAG
>JBFILF010000331.1:0-6323 GCA_041599835.1 Pirellulaceae bacterium | reverse complement strand
TTGACGCGCGAACAGATGTTTGAGCCTTACCGGCTGGAAGTCGGCGACCAGATTGCCGTGTCGTCGACCACCGACGAGAATTTGAACCAGGATCAAGTCGCAATATTGTCTGATGGCTCCATTTCGCTACGGCTGATCGGTCGCGTCATCGCCGCACGAAAGACCATTGAGGAACTGCAAGATGAACTGAACGAACGATACGCCAAGTTCTTTCAAGCCGATCCGGCTATTGTCGTGCAGGGCATCAAGACGGACACGCGTTTGGAAGATTTGCGCGACGCCGTGGACGCTCGATCCGGCGCCGGCGGCCAGTCGCAACGATCGCGGGTATCACCCGATGGCACGATTCAATTACCGATGATCGGCTCGGTGCCGGCCGTCGGATTGACGCTGAATGAATTGGCCCGCGAAGTTAACATGCGTTACCGCGACCGAATTCGTGGCATCGAAGTCACGCCGATCCTCACCAATCGCGCGCCGCGATTTATCTACGTGCTGGGCGAAGTCGATCAACCTGGCCGCGTCGAATTGACGGGCCCGACCAGCGCCATGCAGGCCATCGCCTTGGCCGGCGGCTGGAACGCCGGTGGCAACCTGCGGCAAATCATTGTGTTTCGCCGCGACCAGGATTGGCGGTTGATGGCCACGCGGTTGGACCTGGCCGGTGGACTGCACGGCATGCGGCCGCACCCGGCCGATGAAATCTGGCTTCGCGATTCGGATATCGTGTTGGTGCCCAAACTGCCGATTCAGCGAATTGCCGACGCCGTCGATTTGTACTTCACGCAATCGATTTATGGGGTGATTCCCGCTTCGTACAATTTCGGCAGTTCTTCGACGTTTTAAGTCGGTGACAACGCCGGTACATCACGAGTTGCCAATCACCAAGCGTCCCGTTGCGAATCCGCACCCACCGTTGTGCCGAGACTAGCGCTGGATAATTGACTGAACCGCTTGCGGCAGCCGTTTGGCGTCGACGTTAATTTTGACCACGTTGCCTTGCTGGTCGACCAACAAGATAAACGGCACATGGACCACACCAAACCTGTCAGCCAACTCGTTAAACGGTCCGGCACCGGTTGGCTGATCGCTGACGACGATCGGCCACTCCGGCAATTGACCCCCAAACAGGTTTTGCATTGGCGCCAAGTCCGAGGCGACGTTGACCCCCAGCAACGCCAGGGGCATGTCCGGTTGATCGGAAACGTACACCGAGACATTGCGCAGCGCTTGCATCGACGACGGCTCGGATGTTGACCAGAAAACCACCACTAGCAGTTTTTCGTGGAATTCCTGCCAGTCGACCGCTTGGCCACGAGCGGTCACTGCGTCGAATTGAAAAGGGCGATTGAGCCAGCCAAGCCGCGTCGATTGCCTATCGCAATACCGGATTAATCCCTGGCGAACCTCGGCATCGGAAATTTGATCGGCAGACGCCTGGGCAATTTGATTGGCCTGCAAGGTGGCGGCGTACAATTCGTGAGCCTCCAGCCATTGCAGCGATCGGGCGATTTCCTGCGCCGTGCGCGAATCTACGCTCGGACTGTTCACCATTTGCTCGACCGCGACTCGATATTCATCCATAGCACCCGGCTGTTGCTGGCGAATCGCATTCATGATCGAATCAAAATTCAACTCCGCCACACGCAATCGGTGCGACAGTTTGCCGACGATCTGGCCGATCCGTTCGTCCTGGCTGTCCGAATAGTGATCGAGCAACATCGCCATCAATTTCGTGCCCTCGCTGCGGCGATCAAGTTGCATCATGCCCTCGGCCATGTCGAGTAATTCGCGACAGACTTCGTAGCTTTCAGGGTAGCGGCCGATGATCACAAACGCCTGGTCCAACACGGGTTGCAGATCGCTGTCGGTCGAGGCTTTGACGCGTGCGGTCAGGTCGCTGGCCATTAAGGCGATGTTGGCGCTTTGCGCGATGTTGGATTGCTGGTGATTAACGCGCGCGGTGGCGAACCGACGGAGCCGCGCATGGGCTTGCCGGTCACCCAATCCCATCAGCTTTAGTTGGGCGTCGAGGCAAGCCCGCACGACCTGGTATCGCTGCGCCGCATCCAGCTCGAATGTCAACAGTTGGTTGGCAGTCCGTTCGCGGACCAATTGTATTTCAAGCAGTTGTTTTTTGTCGCGAGTTCGTTGCTGTTCCATACCTTTCCGCGCCAACACGCGCAGCAGTTCATCTCGGTCGGCATCCGCCGCGCCACCAGGCGACAGTTCGGTGCGCGACACCGGGGGCGTGGATTTGTGAATTGAATCCGCGATTATTGAGGATTCCGGGGTACCCGTTTCGGTGTCGACGGCTGGAGAAACGCTGGTGGTCTCGCCCGTGCGGCGCGAGTCAAGTCGTTGGTGGTCGGCGGGCTGGGATCGCTCTGCCGAACAACCGGCCAGCCCGGCCAGCAGCGCCGTCAACACGACACTCGGGGATCGCTGGCTAAATTGAAAGCACATAAGGATAGGCCGGGCCAAAAGTGGTTTAAAATGCCGATGCTGCCAAGCCGTCAACTTACCGCACACTTGGCGAACTACAAAAGATCAAAGATGCGATATGGGCGGGTGGCGCCCGGTCGGGACGGCAATTTCCGGGAATGACGCTGGTGTTGGTTGTGGCGGGGATGAATTTTTCAGGTTGGTATTTCAATCGTGGGGCCTTCGCCGGCGCCGCCGGGTTTTCGCGGGGCCGATTCCGGTGCGGAGGCGGAAGTCTCCGTCGCCTGGGGCAGGGTGTCGGGTGACGCGACATAGATCATGCGCAACTGGTGCAGCGTCTCGCCCAACATGGCATTTTCGTCCGCGGACAGGTTTCCAGAAGTTTTTTCTTCCAGCATCGACAGCATATCGATAAAGTGCTTGGCCAGGGGCTTGCGAATCGCGGCTTTGCCTTCGATCGGGTCAGGCAGTTGACCCAGGTTCATCAGGGCCTGCGTGGCCATCGTGGTCACCAGCATGGGAAAGGACGCTTCGGGAACATTTTGGGCGTCGTCGTGGCCCTCGGACATTTTCTTTTTCAGTTCTTCCTTCTCGCGCTCGGCACGACTTTTCCAATCGTCATCGACCACGATTTTCGGTTCGGCGTCGCCTGGCGCGTTGGACTCAGCGGGACTCATCTCAATGATGCTCCTTGACGTGGATTTCAGGTTTAGTTTGCTCCGAGCCATATTTGTTCTGCCGCCGCAGCGCGGCCTGAATGAATCCCGAAAACAGAGGATGGGATTTGGTCGGCTTGCTCTTGAATTCGGGATGGAATTGGACTGCCACAAACCAGGGGTGGCTGGGCAATTCGATGATTTCGACCAGTTTCCCGTCGTCGCTGGTGCCGGCAAACAGCATCCCGTGCGCTTCAAACTGCTGCCGATACACGTTGTTAAATTCGTAGCGATGACGATGACGTTCGTTGATCTCCTGACCGCCATACCAATGCCGCGAGCGGCTGTTTTCGTCCAGATGAGACTCCTGCAGCCCCAACCGCATGGTGCCTCCTTTGTCGGTGATGTTTTTTTGTTCGTCGAGCAAACAGATCACCGGATGCGACGTATCCTTGTCGAACTCGGTGGAGTTGGCATCGTCCAATCCGACGACGTTGCGGGCAAATTCGATCGCAGCACACTGCAACCCGAGGCAAATCCCAAAAAACGGGATGTTTCGTTCGCGCGCCCAGCGGATCGCGTCGACCTTGCCGACGGTGCCCCGTTCGCCGAACCCGCCGGGCACGAGGATGCCGTCGTAGCCGGCCAGTAGCCGTTCGGGCCCTTCGCGTTCGATTTCTTCGCTTTGGATCCGCCCCACGCGGATTTGCGCATGATGTTCGATGCCCGCGTGGTCAATCGCCTCGTAGATCGATTTGTAAGCGTCGTTATGTTTGGCATATTTGCCGATCACGGCGATGCTGATTTCCGTCTCCGGGTTGCGAAGGCGGTGCAATAGCTCGCGCCAGTCGTCCAGTTCCAGCGACTTGGTGGCCAGGTTCAACCGCTGCACCACTAAGTCATCCAGACCATGGTCCACCAAGCTCATGGGGACTTCGTAAATGGAAAAATCCTTGTCCGGTTCCTCAATCACCGCCTCCACCGGAATGTTGCAGAACAACGCTATTTTCTCGCGTTCCTCGGAACCGATATGGCGTTCGGTACGGCAAATCAAGATGTCAGGTTGGATACCGATTTGACGCAATTGGCCCACGGAGTGCTGGGTGGGTTTGGTTTTGAGTTCACCGGCAGCCTTCAAATACGGCACCAATGTCAAGTGAATGTACAAACAATTGGCTTTGCCCACGTCCAGTGAAAATTGTCGTATCGCTTCCAGAAAGGGTTGGCTTTCGATGTCGCCGACCGTGCCGCCAATTTCAGTTATCACCACGTCGACATCTTCGCCGCCCAGTTTGCGGATGCAGCCTTTGATCTCGTTCGTGATGTGCGGGATGACTTGTACAGTCTTCCCCAAAAATTCTCCGCGGCGCTCCTTTTCGATGACGCTCAGGTAAATCTGCCCGGTGGTATAGTTTGAATGACGCGTCAGCGGGCTGTTGGTAAACCGCTCGTAATGGCCCAGATCGAGATCAGTTTCACTGCCGTCATCCAATACGTAAACTTCACCGTGCTGGTAAGGACTCATGGTCCCTGGATCGACATTGATGTACGGATCGAGCTTCTGCATCCGCACCTTCAATCCCCGTCGCTCCAGCAACATCCCGATTGACGCACTGGTCAGCCCCTTGCCCAGAGAACTGACGACACCACCGGTAACAAAAATGAATTTGGTCATGTGCGAGGAGCCTCCATTCCCACTGCCAACCCGGTTTGCATGATGATCCGACCTGCAACGCGCTGCGTGAATTTCGACGGACAAAAAACAGGCGAATTCAGCGTTCACCTCGCCGATTCGCCCACCACATCTTATCCATTTTTCCAGCGATTGACAAACGCGTCGTAGTCGGCGCGAGTATCGATGCCGCTTGCGGCACGATCGGCCGTGGCCACCAATATCGTCTTGCCGGCCTGCAATGCCCGCAGCTGTTCCAGTGATTCTGCCCGCTCGTAGCTGGACGGCGTCAGGGACGCGAATTCAAGTAACCATTGGCGTCGATAAACATACAAGCCGACGTGCTGAAAAAACACCGGCGGTGTTTGTTGCAGCAACTGGGCAACGGGCTGGCGGGGAAACGGCAGGGGGCTGCGGCTGAAATACATGGCCCGCTGCTGGCGATCCATCACGACTTTGACGCACGCCGGATCGTTCAATTGGGATTCGCTGAGAATCGGGGCCGCCAAGGTTGCCATTTCTGCGCTCGGATTCTCTCGCAACAAACGAATGGCCCGATCAATATCTTCGGCGTCGACCTCTGGCTCGTCACCCTGCACGTTGACAAACATCTCGACATGAGGATGATCTGACGCCACTTCGGCAACTCGGTCGGTACCACACGTGTGATGCTGGCCGGTTAATACGACCCGTCCCCCGAATCCCCGGACCGCGTCGACCAGCAGTTGATCGTCGGCGGCCACCCACACGGCATCGGCCAGCCTGGATTTGGAAGCCGCTTCATAGGTGTGCTGGACAAGTGGCTTGCCCGTCGCGTTGAGCAGAAGTTTTTGCGGAAGCCGCACGGATTCCAGCCGCGCCGGTATAACGATCCAGGTTTCCAAATCCGCTCCCGCTGGAAAGCTTGAGTGCTGGCCCCGCCCGGCTACCCGCTGTCGCCCCATCACTGCGGTTACACGTAGCCGGCGGCTACATCATAGCCGGCTCCGGCCCGCGTTCCCAGGTTTATTCGGTAGGCGCCGAGCATCGCGACAGGCTAGTTGGGCGCTTGCCAATATTCTGAATTGGGATGGAATTGATCCCAAGCGTGAAAGTATGAAACGGTCGCTGGTAAAGCCTGCAATCGCTGGCCTTCAAGCGGGCCGTCGATGGCCAGACCGTTGTGCATGTCCCAGGTTGACCCAGTGGACTCGTCGACGAGCTGATGGGTCTGGCCCGATGGCGGGGGGCCAAATGTCAGCGTCTGGCCGGCCAGGCGACGGTCAAAAATGGCGGCCGAAAAAACCTGTCGATCGTAGAAGACCAAAATCGGCCGACCAGCGAATTCGTCTTGGATGGCGGGCTGCCGGGTGAGTTGCACAAACGTCCAAGCCTTGGCCTTGCCCTGCAACTGAAGGCCGAGCACCAACTCGTCGGGGCGGTTGAGCATGTCGTTGGTGTAATCGACGACCGGGCTCAAAGCAATCACGGTCGTTTGCGGATGGGCGTCACGCCATGATTGCCAACTCGTCAATACCGACGGGATCTGTTTGAGTTGTTTGCCCTGCAAC
>JBFILF010000330.1:0-6326 GCA_041599835.1 Pirellulaceae bacterium | reverse complement strand
TGCATCCAATCAAACGAGCATTGGCAACTGCCGTGCAGGGCACGGGTACTCGAAATGAGTTTTCGGAATCAATACGCAACGGTGATTAGCTCATGCGTCGCCGACCACGAAACTGCCATATCACGGATAACCGGTCAGCCGCTTCGGTTGTCTTTGTCCGTTGTGAGACCTGCCGATGGCATGAGGGAATCTGCGGATTCCCGACTAATTCACCCATTACCAAAACACCGGCAATTGGCTACAATTCGACCTTTGACGAAAATCGTTCACCATCCGCGGAGCAACGGATCGATGGCCAAAAAGAAGGGCAAAAGCAAAAAAAAGCTTGAAGTCGTCTATCTCGTTTGTGAAGAGACGGGTGACTACAACTACACGATTCGCCGCAAGGCCGGCGGCGAAAAACTCAAGTTGAGTAAATACAGCCCGCGGCTCCGCAAGCATACGATTCACAACGAAAAGAAAAAATAACGCCTGACCCGTACGTACTGCGCCGTCTTGTTTTACGGCCAGCCGCAGGCGACAGCGTCTCTTGGACTATTTCCGTCCATCACCCGAGATTCACGGTTGGTTCACGCGCACCCGGTCTGCCGGTTACCATGAATGACTTCATGACTACTACAGACCTGGCTAAACGGTCGCGGCAACCATAAGCAGGCCATTATTCCGGGCCAAAGTCGCACCGACTTTGTCCGTAACAAGGATGGAACGTGGCACGAAACTGGATTATCAAACCGCACGATGAATCGCTCGTCGCTTTGATTGAAAAACGTGCCGGCGTGTCCCCTGTCATCGCGCAATTATTGGTGCTTCGTGGCATCACGGACTTGCCGGAAATTCGCCGGTTTCTAAAGGCCGATCTGAATGATTTGCGCCCCGGTCACGAATTACCGGGCGTGGAATCGGCCGCGACTGAAATCATCAAATCCATTGACGGCGGCCAGCCAATCTGCGTGTACGGCGATTACGATGCCGACGGGATGACGGCCACGGCTATCCTGGTGCGGTGCATTCAGTTGGCCGGCGGCCAGGTCGATTATTACGTGCCCAACCGGATGGACGACGGTTACGGATTGAATGACCAGGCGATTCACCAGATCGCGGACAAAGGCGTCAAACTCATCGTTACCGTCGACTGCGGCATCGCCAGTATCGACGAGGCGGCCACGGCCAAATCGCTGGGCGTGAAACTGATTATTACCGATCACCATCAAATGGGCGGTGCGCTGCCCGAGGCAGCGGCTATCGTACATCCCGGCTTGGCCGACCAGGTCGACAACGCCTTGGCCGGATTGTGCGGTGCCGGCGTGGCCCTGAAGCTCGCTTGGCGAATCTGCCAACTCGCTACCGGCTCCAACAAAGTCGGCGCGCGGCATCGGCAGTTTCTATTGACCGCGCTGGGGTTGGCCGCCATCGGCACGGTCGCCGATGTCGTGCCGCTGGTTGGCGACAATCGGCTGATCGTGAAACACGGTTTGCATTTCATCAAGTCACAGACGGTGCCAGGGATCCAAGAACTGTTGAAACTGACCAAGCTAGACGGCAATCCCACGCTGAGTGCCGAGGATATTGCGTTCTCCCTGGCGCCACGATTGAATGCGGCGGGGCGACTGGGTCAGGCGCAATTGGGTGTGGAATTACTGACGACCGATTCCCCGTCGCGTGCCGAAGCATTAGCCGAATACATTCACCAGCTAAACGAAAGCCGCGACAGCCTGGAACGCAAAGTCTTCAAGGCAGCGAACCAGGAAATCCGCAGCCATAAATTGGACGAGCAGGCGGCAATCGTCCTGGCTCAACGCGGTTGGCACGCTGGTGTGATTGGTATTGTCGCCGGGCGAATGGCCGAAAAATACAACCGGCCGACCGTGATGATTGCCATCGATGATCTGCAAGACCGGCCTGCCATGGGTTCGGCGCGGACGGCCTGCGGGATCAACCTGTACGAGGCACTGCGTCACTGCAGCCAGCTGCTGGTTTCCTGCGGCGGACATGTGCAGGCCGCTGGTTTGAAAATCGAAAGCCAAAACATCGACGCGTTTCGCCAAGAATTCATCAGTTACGCTAACGACCACACGACTGCCGACGCTCGCCAGCCGACGCTCGAGGTGGACGCGGAAGTACCGCTTCATCATTTGACGTTGGAAACTGTCGAGAACCTGGAGCAGCTTGCTCCGTTCGGCGAGGCCAACCGCCGGCCCGTTTTTTGCGCCCGGGATGTGCAGCTGGCCGATGCGCCGCGGAAAATCGGCGGCGGCGAGCGCCATTTGGCGTTACAGATTCAACAACATTCGATTCGCATGCGCTGCGTGGCGTTCGGCCAAGCGGAATGGGCCGACCAATTAGAACCGGACCAGCCGTTTGACGTGGCGTTTCAGCCGATGATCAACGAATTCCGCGGTTGGCGGCGCGTGGAATTGCGACTGCTCGACTGGCGCCCCTGCCAGGTCGCCGCCGCCATGAAATAACGCCTGCATTTTTTTGGCGGAGCCGGGGTGCCATTACCCGGCTGGCGGCAGTGCAATTGACGAGGCGACGAATCGCAAACCTCATTGCATCAATCATGCCGGATATGCGGCCCCCCGCGATGCAATTGCCCAGTTGGAGATGCTGACAAGGCAAAATTACCGGCGCGAAATTGGGTTCAGGGTACAATTCCGCGAACTTTGATCTGCGTTCCTGGATGGACGTTTTCGACGCACCCTGGGCAGCTGGTAAGCACACCTTGAAACGATTCTTCATCACTCTGTTGAAATTCGGAATTTCGTTTGGGATCCTCGCCTGGTTGTTTCACCAGGCCTGGCAGAACGACCAATTCGAAGTGTTGGCGGCGACGCAGAAAGACTATCTATGGCTGACGATGGCGCTGGTCTTTGGCGTGTCGGCGTCGCTGGTTTCATTCTTTCGCTGGTACCTGTTGGTGCGGGCGCTGGAGTTGGAATTCAAATTTCGCGATGCGGTCCGGCTTGGTTTCCTGGGTCACTTGTTAAATCTAATGTCTTTCGGCGTCCTCGGTGGGGACGCGCTAAAGTCTGTTTTCCTGATTCGACAATTGCGTGGCCATGCCCCCGAATCAATAGCGTCCGTGTTGTTTGACCGAGCCATCGGACTATTAGCCATGTTCACCATGGCCAGCGCCGCCTATCTGCTGACCGACTTTGAAAACGAAGGGCTGTTGCATTCGCAAGCCAACGCCGCGTTCCATTTCGCTTGCCAGTTTGCCATTGTGATCACGGTGATCGGTTACGTCGGGCTAGGCACCATCTTTTTTGCACCGCATTTTCGTCGTTCCGGCATCTATCGGTGGACCAGCCGGTTGCCGCGCGTGGGGAACTTGTTCAAGCGTTTGGTGGCTGTCGTGCTCGCCTATCGTTCACGGTTCGGCGTGGTTTTGGTGGCGCTGGTGCTCAGCTTGCTGGTCAACGTGTTGTTTGCGGCAACGTTTTTTTCCATCGCCGCAGGCATTTCCAACCAGCATCCGACATTTGACCAACACCTGGTGCTCTCGCCCATCGCCATGGTGGCCAACGCCGTACCACTGCCCGGCGGCTTGGGCGGCATGGAGTTCGCCGTCAACTTTCTGTACCACGCTTTGTCGAGCACCGCGATGCCCAGCGAACACGGGTTCGTGGTGGCGCTGGGATTTCGAATCATCCTGTTAATGACCGCCGGCATTGGGCTGATTTATTATTTCTCCAGCCGACGCGAGCTGCGCGAGTTGACGAAACAGCAGGTGCCCGAACTGTAGTTGTCCCCAACATGTTGTCGGAATGACTATGGGCGAAAACAATGTTAAGCGCCATTGCGCAAATGATGGAGGATGCCGTCCACGCTGGACTTGGCGTCGCCAAACAACATCGCCGAGTTGTCTTTATAGAACAGCGGATTGTCGATCCCCGAATAGCCGGTTCCCATGCTCCGCTTGAGAATCACCACCCGGCCGGCCTTCCACGCTTCCAGCACCGGCATACCAAAAATCGGGCTGCCCGGATCGTCCTGAGCCGAGGGGTTCACAATGTCGTTGGCGCCGATGACCAGTACTACATCGGTTTCCGGAAAGTCCCCGTTGATTTCATCCATTTCCATCACGATGTCGTACGGGACGTGCGCTTCGGCCAGCAACACGTTCATGTGACCCGGCAATCGTCCGGCGACGGGATGTATCGCAAATCGCGTCTTGACACCCTTAGTCTTTAGCAGCTCGGTAATCTCGCGAATCGGGTGCTGGGCTTGCGCCACCGCCATCCCGTAACCGGGCACGATGATCACGTTGCGAGAAGAGGAGAGGCGGCTGGCTGTCTCCTCGATGTTGGTTTGGTGATATGTCAGGTCGTGGCCCGCAGCGCCGGTGGCCGGCGCGCCGCCTTCCGAACCAAATCCGCCGAGACTCACGCTGATAAACGAGCGATTCATCGCCTCGCACATGATGTAGCTGAGGATCGCACCGCTGCTGCCCACCAGCGCCCCCGTCACAATTAGCAAATCGTTTTCCAGCAAAAATCCCGTGGCAGCCGCGGCCCAACCACTGTAGCTGTTCAACATCGACACCACGACCGGCATGTCGGCCCCGCCGATCGCCATGACCAAATGGAATCCGATCACAAACGAGATTGCGGCCATAATGACCAGCGGAATCATGCCGACGATCACCGATTCGATGGTCGCGAACCACACGCCCAACACGATGCAGGCAACCAGCATGGCCAGGTTCATCCAGTGACGACCCGGCAGCGTCAACGGTTTGCTGGAAATTCTTCCATCCAACTTGCCAAACGCCACGACCGATCCGGTAAACGTAATTCCGCCGATGAATACACCGAGAAAGATCTCAATCCTGTGAATCACTTCCGCGCCCAGGTCGTGGGCGTGGGCCGGGTCCAGGTGGTTGCTGATCCCGACCAACACCGCGGCCAAGCCCACGAAACTGTGGAGGATCGCCACCAGTTGCGGCATGGAGGTCATTTGTACGCGGCGAGCCACAAAGATGCCGACGGAGCCGCCCATGGCGATGGCAATCAAAATGGCTGGCATGCCGCCCCGGATTTCGCCGCTCAGCAGCACGACCACCATCGCCAGCGTTATGCCGATAATGCCCAGCACATTCCCGCGGCGGGCGGTTTCGTGCCGGCTCAGCCCGCCGAGGCTGAGAATAAAACATATTCCCGCAATCAGGTACGCGATCATGACAAAGCTTGAGGGCATGGGCTAATCCTGTTTCTGAAACATACCCAGCATGCGTTGGGTAACCCAGAATCCACCCACGACATTGATCGCCGCGATCAACACTGCCAACCAGGCCAGCACGGTTGCCAAGGAAAACAGCTGCGTCATCTGCAACAGCGCCCCGATGATGATGATGCCGCTGATCGCATTGGTGACACTCATCAACGGAGTGTGCAGCGCCGGCGTGACGTTCCACACGACTTGCCAGCCCACGAAACACGCCAGAATGAATACGGTGAAATGCTTGACGAAGTCATCGGGCGCGTACCAGCCGATCAAAAACAACAGCGCAACGCCAACGACGGCGAACACAATGTTGTAAACCAGCCGCTTGGGCTTGCGAGCTTCCTCGACCGAAATCGCCGGGGCCGCGGGCGGCGCATCGGCGGGCGGCGCCGGCGCCGGTTCAATCGGCGGGGGCGGCCAAGTAATGGCCGAATCACACGTGACCAGACTGCCGCGGACCACGTCATTCGTTTGATCGATTACCAGCTGACCGTCCTTGTTGGGCGTCATGTCCTTAAGCAAATTCACCAGGTTGTTGGCGTACAGCATTGAGGACTGCGTCGGCAGCCGGCTGGGCAAGTCGCTGTAACCGATGATGGTGACGCCATGTTCCCGGACGGTCTGGCCGTGTTGGGTCAATTCACAATTGCCGCCGTTTTCGGCTGCCAGGTCCACGATCACGCTTCCCGGTTTCATGGATCGCACCATCTCGGCGGTGATCAGGCGCGGCGCCGGCTTTCCGGGAATCAGGGCGGTCGTGATGATGATGTCGACGTCTTTGGCTTGCTCGGCAAACAGCTGCATTTCGGCCTTGATGAACTCGTCGCTCATCACCTTGGCATATCCGCCCGCGCCTTCGCCCGATTCGTGAAAATCCAGTTCGAGAAAGTCCGCGCCCATGCTTTTGACCTGGTCCTTGACCGCGGCCCGTGTGTCGAAAGCGCGTACGATCGCGCCCAGCCCTTTGGCAGTTCCGATTGCTGACAATCCAGCGACGCCGGCGCCGATCACCAAAACCTTGGCTGGCGAGATCTTGCCGGCAGCTGTGATCTGACCGGTAAAGAAACTGCCGAAGTGATGTGCGGCCTCGACGACGGCCC